>JBCCFC010000185.1:0-14557 GCA_039029935.1 Chloroflexota bacterium | reverse complement strand
GATCGCCATGGTGCAAGGAATGAAGCAGTCTTGGAAGATGTTTTTCGGCAAATTCCGGGGCATCCTCAAACGCTTGTTGATGAAGCAGAGCTTCGTGCTCTTCCAGACTCTCGGGATCAGCAGCCAACCACACTGCCATCGCCATCCGCATCAAGGAACTGGCTCAAGCCGCCAAGCTGTGAGTCTGCTTCGCCTTGCAAACCGCCAAGCAACCCCATCAAGCCATCATCGTCCATGCCTTCCTCGTTACGTGTTTTGCTCAACGAACCGATAACCATCGGGGCCAACATGCCTAGCAATTGCGAGGTCATATCCGAACTTAAACCGCTGGTCTTTTCAACACCCTGTTCAACCGCACCTTGGCTGTTACCCAGCATCTGCCCAAGCATCCCTAAGCCTGATGATGCTGTGTTATCATCCGAGACAGCACCCATCAAATCATCCATAATGCTGCCATCACCATCGGCGTCGAGCAGGCCTGTCAATGAACTTAGCCCTTCACCACCACCGGATGCATTTCGACCCAACGCCCCCATCATCATGGGCAACGCAGCATTGATGGCTGTTTCTGTTGATGCGGAATCGGTTCCCAATTTTTCGGCAATCTGTGCTGTTACATCACCGGACAGATTCTGTGTTAAAGATTCTAAAATTGAACTCATGAACAATTACTCCTGATTATTTTTGTTTCTAGTTTTTTAAAGGACTCACACGCCTCTGATGAGCAACAATTACGCATCATGTATGTCATGTTATCCCCTACTTGCATGGTTACAAGATACCCAGTTTTCACCCTATTAAATCATGAGTTTACATGAGATTCCTGACAATTCGCCCTTGGAAACCTGACATTTTCCTCCCATAACCTTAACAAAAATACTGATTCTATGACAATCAAATAAACATTCTTAAGCTTTGGCTTTTGCAAGCACCTCATATAGCGTACCGATGTAGAGAAATGCCTCTTCTGCAATATCATCGCATTCACCGTCGAGAATCGCCCGACAACCACGAACTGTCTCACTTGGATGCACTAGCTGACCGATTGTGCCTGTCCAAGGTTCGGCTCCATAAAGCGGCTGCGTGAGGAAGCGGTGCAGTTTTCGTGCCCGCAACGCATCCACCTTGGCCTGTTCATCATTCAGATACCACAGCGATTCAACACCGCCACGCGATACCATTGGATGCAAATCTTCATATCGACGGAGCAAACGCTGCACATCCCTTGCGGTTTGGCGATGTGCGCTGCTGATGAATGGGCTGTCCATCATGGTTGAACTCGAATGAATGACATCTATCGCGGGATAGAGATGTTGTGACTTACGTCGGACATCAAAGGTGATGATGGAATCCAACTGCTGATAGGCGTCTGGCAATACGCCAACGGTCTCTTTGCCATCAAACACAGTCGTGATCGCCGCCTCTGGTGTTGAAACGGTATTCGCCTGCAGATAAGGCATCACACCATCACTCAAGGCAAGCTCAGTTTCCACAACCAGAAGAACATCATTCCCCGCTCGCCGCAACGCTTCAGCAATGTTCAGTCCTGTCTCTGCCACCTGCAAACGCTTTTCCGCAGAATCATGCTCTCGGGCAAAGACATGAATCGTGCTATCATCACACCCCCATTCACGCCAGAATAACTTGAGGCTTGGTGCGGAAATGCCGCCCATCTCAACACCCAAGTAGACTGTATAGCCATCATAAGCGTTTTGCATAATCTCCATCAATTGTGCCATCATCGCCATGTGTCCAACACCCGCCAGTGGTGTGAAGATGCCATTGCGTCCACCACGTCGCAGCGGTGCAATCAAGTCGATGAGTTTGATGCCTGTCTGCAAAAATGGCGACACAGACGCCTGGGTTGGGTAGATAATGGATTGTGTTTGCCCTGCAATTGGGCCTAGATCATCCATCGGTGTACCCGTCGCGTCAATCACACGCCCCAGAAGAGCTTGGCTTGTGGGTAGGGTACGTTCAGAGCGGGATACAACCTCTTGCCCCTCACCACTATCTTCACTGACAACGGCTGGCACCTTAATACCATTTTCTTTAAATAGCGACAAAATGCCAACATCACGTTTTGTTGTCTGCGCCTTGAGAACAGCCCAATCCACAGGCGTACGCCCCTCACGATCCTTGAGTGTCGCATCAGCACCATAGTTGATCAGGATGTCAGCCATCAACCGCTTATTACGCAATACCGCTAAATGCAACGGTGTCTGTTCCACCTGACTGCGGGCGTTGACATCCGCACCATGTGCAATCAGTTTATGCGCAATCTCTGGCTGTTGCATGATCACAGCGAGATGGAGCGGTGTCATGGCGGTCATGTTGCCTGCGCTGACATCCGCTTTGCGGGCCAACAGTAGATCAACGATGGCCTCATCGCCCAGCCCTGTTGCCAGTTGAAGTGGTGTGGACCCCAACGGCCAATAATGACTCTTGAGCGACATTTTCCATTCTGTTTTGGCCTCAAGCAAATCGGGGTATTGATCCAATAGCTTGCCAAGCTGTGTACTGTCACCATCTGTCAGTGCCACAAAAAATTGTACTGCAGTGGCAAACTCCGCCGTCTGTGACGGTTTATTTTCTTGAAGTTGTTTTTCAACCATATTGACCATCCTTTGTTTCAGTCGTTTGCGTGCCGTAAAGAGACGCTTTTTAATCGTTGTCACAGGTATTTCGAGAAATTCTGAAATTTCTTTTTGCGAATACCCCTCAACATAAAACAGAGCTGTCACCAATCGTTGATGGGCAGGCAATTGGGCAATGGCATCATAGACATTTTGCTGCGATGTCGTCTTTTCAAAGAGAATGGCCGGATCAGTCCCCAAACTGGACTCACCCGTGTTGAGTGGAGAACGCATATCCAATGCGTGGCTCATCTGCGTCCCTGTGTCGTATCTGGATTCCAGACCATTTTCAATCACCACATCCAGCGAAACGGTGGACACACGCCTGCGTCGAATCTGCCGATCACTGTGCTTCAATACAATGCGCCGAAACCATCCCGGAAACGCGGCTGGCTCACGCAGTTTGGACAAGCTCTCAAAGGCGTCGATAAATGCCTCTTGTGCGGCATCCTGCGCCAATCCCGTGTCCCCCAACATGGCATAGGCTCCCGCATAGGCCATATCTTGAAAGCGATGGACGATGTGCCCAAACGCATCTTTATTCCCTTGTTGCGCTGCAATAACCAACGATTGTAGATCACTCATATTTTTTTGTTACTTGATTTCGGTGTGCCAGCAAGTCAGCAAGTCAGTGTTCAGTTACCGAACACCGACCTACCGACCTACCGAACACTGCTCCACCGACTTACTGATACCTGATTTTAGAAGGCCCTCTACTATAAAGTCCCATTTCACCCCAAAAAGGTTGCCACTTTGTTCAAAGACATTTTATAATCATATATTATTTGAATAAATTGGAACTACACTTGCACCGAAAACGATAGTTACTCATAAATCTACTGCCCAATATATTCGGTAAGACCTTTGGGTGGTGACAACAAATTATGTGTAGGCAGAATACATTACACACATAATTTATCGTCATCACCCGAAGTTCATGCTAAAGATACTAGATGGTGGATTGAGCTATTGTTGAAAAAATAGGTGTAATTGGAAACATAAAAAATACCGTTGTCATTTTGAACGGAGTTTGAGCTTTTATGAGTAATCGTACATCAAAATTATGGTGGGTACTAACGGGCATCGTCATTGGCGTCGTGGGAATAGGCGTGATTCTTGGCGTATTTGTAGGCGCAACGACGGTGATAGGCAAAGCAGAGAATAAGACCGTTTATCAGTCTGTCAATGAGTTAACTGAGCAACTTGGGTTTGTGGTGGTGGCCTCAACCTACCGAATACCAATGGAGGTTAGCTTTAATGTCACCGAAACCATTACGGTCCCCAGCAATAACAGCGAGAATGCAGAAGAGGGTGAGGATGGAGAAGGTGGCACAGACGATGGAGAAGGTGGCACAGACGATGGAGAAGGTGGGGTGAACACAGAGGAAGGTGTTGACGAGATTGTCAAGATATCCACCTACACGCGCGCGTTTGAGTTGGTCCTAGAAAGTTCCACCCTAGTCAACGAGAACCCAAGCATCAATGTGAACGCAACTGTCAATTCACAGGACGACCTCAATGTCACTCTCGGTGATATTGTGGCCTTTGTCCCTAATGTGATTGTTCCCACACCGACGCCAACACCGATAGCATTTGTCGCACGTGGTGTGATCACCAACAACACAAACGCCAATACCAGAAGTGGCCCTAGCACCAACTTTATCCGCACAGGAACACTGCCCAGAGGAAGTGAGATCAATATTGTTGCCACCAATAGTGATGAATCCTGGTATCAGCTTGACGATGGCAATTGGGTTGCCGCATTTTTGGTAGAAGATATTGTGACCGAAGCGGATGCTGATGAATCAGAGGCAGAAGCGGAGTCCACACCGACACCCGATGAAGCGGAGGAAGCAGATGCTGAGACAGAGACAGATGCTGAGGCAGATGCAAATGAGGAAGAGCCTAGTGATGCTGAGGCAGATGCAAATGATGAATCGGCTAATGAGGGAGATGACCAAACGGATAGTGCCAGCGAGGAGTCGGCAAGCGATGAAGCTGATAGTGATGAGGCGAATAGTGACGAGGCGAATACTGAGCAAGTAGAGGAAGAACCTGCTGCTGATGAAGCTGACCCACCAGAGGAAGATGCCGTGGAATCGGAAAACGCGGCAGATGCAGCAGAGGTTGACGAAGCAGTGAACGAAAACGAATCAACCGATGTTGCTGCTGACGATGCCACCGATGAGGCTGTGTCTGATGAGGCTGCTGAAAATACTGATGCTGGTGAGGTCGCAGAAGATGAGGTCGCAGAAGATGAGGTCGCAGAAGATGAGGGTGAGGTTGCTGAGGGTGAGGTTGCTGAGGAAGAAGTGGCTGAGGACGTTGCACCTGCGGACACGGAGAGCGATGATGAGCAAGCTGGTGATGACGCAGCCGTAGATAACACAGATGAAGAGGATGCTGAGGCCAAGGCTGACACTGACACTGACACTGATACTGACACTGGCACTGGTTTTGATATCTTTGATCGTCTCGCGACCTCTTTACTAGAGCCTGTTGTCAATACGGTTCGTGGCACACCAAGTATTGGCACAACCTTTGAAGAGTGGGAAAAGGTCTATGATATTAACCAAGGGCAGGTTGATAACATCTTTTTCTACCAAAATGGCATCTATGGAACCATGCTACTTGACGAACGAGTTTGGTATCTTGCGCAAAATTTGGTCCAATTGGGTGATGATAAACTTATTTTGGGCGATGCCGAGGTAGTCGCCATGACCACGCTTGTACCCGCAGATAGTGTTTTCCTGAATGCTTATTTAACCGATGAGAATGACTTGGTTGAGGTGCTACAAAGCAAATCTGTTGCGGAGGTATTTCCTGACATTGATGCAGAAGCGTGGCTGAACGGTGAACCAGGCACGTTTTATGTCATCTTCCGAATGGATGAAGAAGAGTTGGTCTCGACGATTGAGGTGTATCTAGCAGGGGCAAACTAAGATGGCAAGTAAGATTGAACCATTGCGCAGTGAGATACGTGGTCACAGTGATGACCAATACGAGCGTTTGTCACAGCTAACGCGTCGCCTAACCCAGCTATCAAGAGAACTCCGGCTTGATGAACTTCGCGACGAATTTGACTATGTGGATGAGCGTGTGGAGGGTGTGCCAAAAGACCTCGCAGCCATTCGCAAACGGGGCTATCAATTTGGCCGTGCATGGGAAAAAGAAGCAAGAAATTTGCAGGAGCGTTGGGATAGAGAACAGGATGATATTGAAGAACTGATTGACGACACCGAACGTGATCTGCGCCGTTCCCTGCGTGATAGCGAACGCATCGCCAATCGTGCCGAGCGCAATCTTTCGTTGCTCAGTGACTTTGATCGCAGCCTGGATACGCTGAACCGTGAAATTGACCAAGCAAAAACACGCGTTCGGTCACGCTGGCAGACAACGCAGGAGAGACTCGCAACCTTGAGTGACGGTGTTCAATGGGCCGAGTTCTTATTAGATGCATTGGCCGAGAAGTCATTCGACCTCTACCCCAACGAGCATGGTGTGATGGCCTGCAAAGCGGAATGGCGCAACCGCGACGAAGAGCCAGTGGGCATTCTCTATTTAACCGACCACCGCGTCATCTTTGAGCAAAAAGAAGAAAAGGCGGTGCGCAAGTTTCTTTTTATCACGCGTGAAAGCAAATTGGTGCAGGACGTTCTATGGGAATCACCCATCGGAGCGGTCGAAACAGTGGAAGCGGAGGACAAAGGTGGCTTTCTTGGAATCAATGTCAAACAGTTATTGAGCCTCGGTTTTGTTGAGGATATCCGCCATGCCCAGCCAGCCGTGCGCATGGGCGTGATACTGCGCTTGCGTGACTATGCGAATAATGAGGGCTGGCAGGTGCTCGTTGAGGCCGTGCGTTCGGGTGACATCGAAAATGACCGTATTGACCGTATTGACCATGCGAACAGCACAAATCCCCTGTTGTTTACAGACCTGTCATCGTCAGATTTGCCCACCCATTGCCCCAATTGTGAGACCAAACTGCCCACGATTTATAAGGGCATGGTTTCAGTGACTTGTCGTCATTGTGCGACGATAACGAATTTGTAGGTTTAGCGATGTGTCCATTTTGAGTGGAAAGGAGTTGGTGTATGTCATTGACCCAAACGGCCTTATTAGATGAAGTCGAAGAAAAAGTCATCCCAAATGCTGCGATCAAAGAAAAAGGTGCAATCAAACCGAAAGGTCAAATCAATAAGTCACATTTACACTTATCTGTGGCGGATCGTAAGCGACTCAATAATCCACGATGGCTATATCGCTCACTTCCCAAACAGATGGATGAGCTAGACTTAGATAACCCAAACATTGATTCGCTTACAGAGGGTGACACCTTAGATGGTCTAAGCGTATCCCTTGAGGATTACTGGTCAAAAATTTATGATAAAACCGAGCGATTCTATGAATGGAATAACGGCATCTTGGAGGAAAAACCCAGAATGGCTCAACTCAGAAAATATTGGGTATGTCGATGGTTTCTTAATATACTCTACGATTATTTATATGTGAATCCGATTGCAACTGTGATTGAGGCGGACATGGGTTTCAGGTTCCCTATGCCCAATGGTAGTACAAGAGTGCGTGGACCCGATATAGGTATCGTACTGAATACCAATCCTGTTCAATTGGGTGAGTGGGATTACTCCTACCAAGGTATTTTTGATATGTGTATTGAGTTGGTCTCAGACTCAAAGCCGGAACATGTCACAAGAGATACCCAAGAGAAACGAACTGAGTATGCCCATGCAGGTGTCACAGAATACTTTATCTTGGATGACAGTCACCCTCCACGACAAAACGAGACAGCATTTTATCGACTCCATTCGAGCGGTATCTATCAACCTATTCAGACTGTGAATGGGGTTATCCTCTGCAATATGCTACCTGATTTCCAATTTCGACGCGAGCACCTCTTTACACAACCAGACCCTGTTGCATTATTGAATGATCCCGTCTATCAATCGTATATTTCACCGCGAGTTCGAGAGGAACGATTGGAGACTCAAAGGGAACGACAACGAGCTAATCAAGAGCAACAACGAGCTAATCAAGAGCAACAACGAGCTAATCAAGAGCAACAACGGGCTAATCAAGAACGACAACGGGTGAATGAACTGACGCAAACATTGGATGAGTTGCATGCATACCTTGCATCAATTGGTGTTGATTTGCCAGAAAATTTACGATAGGTGGATTTTCAGAGTATTTTGTGGTTGAAGAGCAGGCTTGGTAGTGATAACTCCTGCCAACAAAACAGTTGGTATAATTCCATAGAGTAAAACAAAAGTGGCCTTACGCGTGATTTTTTTGTTTCATAAATTAGATCGCGTTGGAATTTTTCTTGTGCGCAGTCACATGGCAGGAGGAGGTATGTGATGAGCAAAATAATTATCAATGAACCATCGCCGAAACAGAACATTGTATCGTTAATCGCTTCACAGCCCGACGATGTTTCCTATCACGAATTTCTGAATGAGTTCATTTCGATGCTGATTCAACAACAGAATCCAGCTATGCCCGAAACACAGCCCATTTATGAAGCCCTTCACAATGGGCAAACGCTATTACATGATAATAGTGTAAACATAAATGGTGCATCTGATATATGTAACAGTGTTCAGGCAACTGACTCTGACGTTGATGAACTGCGGCGTTGGTATCCAACCTTAGTGAACGTGGATGATAAAACCGTGCGTACTCTTTGGGAAGAGGGGGTATTGTCATTGGATGCATGGGCTGATTTGCCCTATGATGAGCGTGAGATTCCACCACAGCCTGAGCCACCAAATTTTCCAGATGCACCTTGGGATGATTTACCCTATGATGAAAGCGACTTCCCACAGGAACCACCACGCACACCGGAGGGTGATAAGATAGCACTCGCGGCTGTGGAAGAAATACGGAACATGTTCCCGCCTGTAGATCGAGAATATGCGCGTTATATTGCAGAAAGTCATGAATTATCGCAAGACTATCAATTTGAGCTAGAATTGGAGACACTGTGACGAAAAATAGGCTAATTTTAGAACTTCCGGATCATCTGACCGCGTTTTGTGATGCTAATATTCTTATCTATGCGTTTGTTGGTACAGGCAAGTTAAAGATTGTTTGCACGGATTTTCTGGCTCGTTGTGCCGAACAAAAAATTACATTATATACTTCGCCAATACAAGTATCGAATACGATTCATCGCGCAATGGTAAATGAAGCGGTTATGGAATTGGGGATAGAACAACGTAGAGCTGCATCATATCTCAAACAACATCCTGATGTGGTCAAAAGTTTGCGTTCATATAAGAATATCCCTCGTCAACTCAGTCAAGCACGCATTCAAATGCTTGACGTTACTTACCGCGAAATCCATGCCAGCAAACAATTCCGTGATACCTATGGCCTCATGGCAGGTGACTCCATCATCGTGGCTCTGATGCAACGACATCGTATCCGTGATTTAGCCAGCAATGATGAAGATTTTAAGCGTATTCCGCAGATTCGGTTGTGGACACCAGACTGAAATTGATGAACAACATTCAAACCAAACATCGCTGGCTTAAAGAACTAGCCGCAACCGCAACCCTCCTCCTGCTCACCCTTGGATTCTTCTGGCGCACCCTCAGTGGTGATGTCTACCAGCCAGCAGACGGCGGTGATCTCGTCAGCTTTCTCTTTCCCATCTACCGCTTTGCCGCCAGCCAAATCAGCCAGTGGACGCTCCCACTGTGGAACCCACATCTCTATGGCGGCGCACCGTTTATCAGCGATATCCAAGCGGGCTTTCTCTATCCACCCAACTTTCTGCTCTTTTTTTTCTTTCCAAAATTTGACTACGGTGTCATGCAGTGGCTTGCCGTCGGGCATATCTTCTGGGCAGGGCTAGGGATGTATATCCTACTGCGTACACTGGATGTGAATAGAACCGCCGCCCTCTTTGGCGCAATCGCTTTTCAGTTTAGCGATCCACTCTTAATGCATCTGGGCAACCTCAATTTAATTGCGGTACTCAGTTGGCTTCCTTGGATATTGACAACCTTTCACCAGGCATTGACCAAACGGTCGCTGGTATGGGTCGGTATCTCTGCCATGCTATTCGCTATCGCCAACTATGCAGGTCATGCGCAAAGCTCAGTCTATCTCGGAATGGGCGTGGGGTTGTATACCCTAGTCTATACGATACTCACCATACCGAATTCACCAACACCGCCCGCTTCTGGGCGACTTGCGCGTTTGCGCCAACAACTCAATTCACCACTACTCTTAAATGCACAGTCACTTTGTCTCTTGCTTTTGCTGACAGCTCTGTTTACAGCACCAATATTGCTGCCCGCGCTTGAGCTTACACAGTACACAGAACGTACTGACTTTACCTATCAAGAGATGGCTGATTTTTCCTTGGCCCCCACACAGGTTGTCGGACTCATTACACCGAGTTTCTTTGGACGCGGACCCGCACTACATTGGAGCCTATGGCAACGCGTCGAGCTACCGTATGCAGGTGTCATCACGTTCATCTTGGCGGTTATGGCGATTTTATTGATCCCACAAATTCGCCACAACTCATCTCAAAAACAGTGGGTGATTATTGCCCTTGCTATTGCCCTATTTGGGTTTATCAGCGCATTGGGAGTCTATGCCATCCTACATGGTTGGCTGACACTGCTCATCCCCACCCTTGACCAGCTACGCGCCCCCGCCCGTTCGCTTATCCTAACAACATTTGGGATGGCCTTACTCGCCGCCATCGGGTTACACACACTCATGCAGTCATCTATCCCAGCATCTATCTTTCGGCGTGTGCGTACAACCTTTTTGAAACCAGGGGCGTTTCTACTCGCCTGCATCATGACACCATTGCTCTACTTTGCGCTACTGCTTACACAACAAGACCCAACCGCCTTTTTGCGTGTCTCCATTGCCGCCCTTGCGCTGACCATTGCGACGGGTGTATGGCTATCAACATGGGTACTCATCGCAGCCCGTCAATCAGAATGGATGTCTATCCGAATCTTTGGTCTAGCTGCCGTTGGACTGCTCTTTTTAGAGTTATCCACAACAGGCGCATACACCGATATTAGCCCCGATTTGCCAACGAAAGGATACGATCACCCAGAAATTATTGAATTCCTCCATCGTGATGCGGAGATTTTCCGTATTGATACACGCACAGATATCCAAGGAATTTGGCAACCAGACACGGCTGCGCTGCACAATCTGCAAGATGTCTGGGGCATTGCCAACCCATTGCTTCTGAATCAATGGCAACAACAGTGGGCATTGACTGGGGGACGCCATACACGTCAGTATGACATGCTCAATGTGAAATATGTGATTGTGCGCGATGGAACCCCATTGCCTGAAGATGCGTCCGGTAATCCAAAATTTGAATTAGTGCTGGATGCACCAGGTGAGTTATCGCTTTACCAGAATCTTACCTTCATCCCAAGAGCATGGATTGCACGAAATGTTGTAGACATTTATCCTAATACTTTTGATGGGTTTTTATTCTATGATAATTCACATAGCAACAATGCTATCTCTCCAACAAATTCAGGATTAACCGCTACGGAGTTTGACCCACTGAATACAGTTTTCGTTGAGCTATCGAGTAATTTTGTGCCTAAAATGGAACGTTCCGAAACGACAGACGTTATTACAGTAAGCCACTATGGCAGCAACACAATAACGCTCCAGATTGGAACAACGGCTACGGGGATGCTAGTATTAAGTGAAGTTTGGTATCCAGGCTGGCAGGCAACGGTGAACGGTGAGCCAACGCCTGTGTTTCGTGCCAATGGTTCTCTGCGAGCTGTACCCATACCGGCTGGTGCATCGACCGTTCATTTGTGGTTTGAGCCACCTGCTTGGAGACGAGGCACAATACTTTTTTTGATAGGGTTCGGGTTATTCTTGCTGACGCTGGGTGGCTCATTGATCAAACGAGTACCCAGAAAAAATAAGCTGGGAAAAAACAGGCTGGCTAGAGCACAGAGATAACGTTTCTCAATTAAAAGTGTGCCAAAACAGCAGGAAGACCAACAGGGTAATATGATTCAACAGATACTGGCAACACTTTTAAAATTATTTAGACCACCTTCCGGCAGAGATGAAGAAGAATATCGCACAGGGGCGTTGCTATATACCATTCTCCTAACATGCGTATTCTTGCTCTCCTTTGCGATCTTCTATATGTTTGTCATGACCCAAGAATTCGCTCCTGGTTCTGCATCCTATTATATTCTGGCTTACCTTGTGGTATGGATGCTACTTATTCTGCTCAAAGCAGAATATATACAGTTGGTAGGCGTGTTATCTGTGACTGTAGGATGGGTTTTAATTGCCTCTGCGATGTACAGCATACATGGCCTCAATAGTTTTTCCTATGTATATTTTGTCTTCATTGTCTTAATTGCGAGCGCGTTGAGTGGCGTCAGAGCAGCTATTTTGGTGAGTATTGCGAGTATTTTGTTCTGCGTATGGCTTAACTGGCTACAAGTCAATGGGCATGTCACCTATCTGCCTCGCTCCTTCTCAACATTGAATATACTCGTCCGCTATGGTGGCGTGTTTTTATTGGTCATCATGTACATCATCCTCAATCAGCGCAGATTGGCGGCCTTAATTCAGCGTGCTCAGAAAAATGAAGCAAGAAAGCGTGAAATCGAGGTATTCCATGTCCGCAATGTAGAGTTAAAGCGTGAGATTACCCATCGCGAAGAAATTGAAGCAGAACTGCGTACTAAGAGTGGGGAGCTAGAACGTAGCAAGGAAGCTGCCGAAGCCGCCAACAAAGCCAAGAGCCAGTTTCTTGCCAATGTCAGCCATGAAATTCGTACCCCAATGAATGGTGTCATGGGCATGACCACGCTGCTGCTCGATAGCTCGTTGAGTGCTGAACAACGTGAATATGTAGAGACCATTCGCAATAGCAGCGAATCGTTGTTGACTATCATCAATGAGATTCTAGATTCCGCCAAGGTGGAATCTGGTCGTATTGATCTAGAAATCCATCCCTTTCCATTGAGCAGATGTATTCAAGATGCCATCGATCTCTTTACCCATGCCGCCCGCGAAAAAGGCATACAGATCACCTGTGATATTATGGAAACGGTCCCAAACCAAGTGGCCGGGGATGCCACTCGATTGCGTCAAATTTTAGTCAATTTGCTGGGTAATGCCGTGAAATTCACCGATAAAGGGCGGATATCAATCACTGTCACCAGCAAATATATTGACCGCCTAAAACGCAAGACAGATACGCTAGGGCATACCTCTGTTACAAACACAGAACCTGTGCATGAGCTGTATTTTGTCGTACATGATACAGGAATCGGCATTCCCGAAGAAAAAATCGCCAATTTATTCACCCCCTTTATGCAGGCTGATGAATCCACAACACGCAAATATGGTGGTACCGGATTGGGGCTTTCGATCAGCAAACAACTCTGTGAAATCATGAATGGCACGATGTGGGTCGATAGCCGTGTCGGGGAAGGGTCCACTTTCCATTTCACGCTATGTGTCAAGGATATCGACGATTTTGCATTGCAGACGTCAATGCTATCTGAGCCAGATATAGCAGATAGCACAGTGCGTAGCATGTCATATAGTGCAAATACGGCCAAAACAACAGATTCGATAGAGAAGGCTATCGCTGTCAATGCTGATTCCATATCTGCCCAAAAGCTATGCACAAAAAAAAGTAAGTCCCGTGAACATCAACAGATACAGCCACGTAAAGTCCTTAGCACAACGCACAAAACAGCGGCAAGCAACACCAAACAAATCTTTGATGTCGAGATGGCGAGACAATACCCCTTACAAATTTTATTGGTCGAAGATAATTTAGTCAATCAGAAAGTGGCGACACGGATGCTCAAGCGACTTGGCTATCGTGTTGATGTGGCGGGCAATGGCATTGAGGCTGTCGAAGCCGTTCAACGTCAACCCTATAATCTGATTCTGATGGATGTACATATGCCGGAGATGGATGGGCTTGAAGCCACGCGCAAAATTCGCCAACTTGCGACCATGCGCTCATTAGAAGTCAATAAGCCTGCCATCGTCGCCATGACCGCCGCAGCATCCAAGGAAGACCGTGAAATATGTCTGGATGCAGGCATGGATGCCTTTTTGAGCAAGCCGTTTCAGGTGGATCAGCTAACGCAGGTGTTGCGCGAGTATTCGGGTGATTATAGCAACTAATGGTTTTGATCTATTTGGGTTTAGATATATAATCTCATTCTTTGGGGATAATTGAGACGATTGTGAGTAGGAGTCAACATGTTGGTAAAAGAAAAACCTAGACTGAAAGAGACGCAAGCTTTTGAATTTGTTGTGAAGAATACCCGTGAGCCTCAAAATGATGCAGACACCAATTTAGATGAAGTAATCATTACAGCCGACGATGCACGTAGACAAGTGAATCGTTGGCTGTGCAATGAAGTTGCAATGTTATTTATCGCCAGAACACCGTCGCTCGTCACTGGTGACAACGGACACTCACCACATTGGCGCGTTCCCGTCTTTTATGTAACACCTTCCGCTGGTGAGGTAGGTCAGTTGGGCGAAATTGATGTTGATGTAAAAACGGGTGAGATGAATAATACGCAGCAAAAGGAAGATGAATTCTTTTCAATCCAGAAAGCCGTATCGTTTTCGGAGTCGATTGTCAGATCGGAAATGGTGTTACTGTGTCTCCAATCATCGGGGAAAGGAGGATTTACGGCATAATACACAAGTGTTAATTTCGAATCGGGATAAACCAGTGAAGCCAAGCTTATGCTTTTTCTTGCGGTGCCAAACGGATGGATTTGAAGCCAGGAGATAGTATTTCCATCGATATCCAATTCTGTGCTATTGGGTGTTTCGGGGAAGAATGATTCCACATTTGTTCCGGTTAGATTGGATCTGCGAATTTC
>JBCCFC010000184.1:0-14558 GCA_039029935.1 Chloroflexota bacterium | reverse complement strand
CTGCACAGCGTGAATCGGTGTTCGGTAAGTCGGTAGGTCTGTAAGCGGTGAGTTAGTAATCGGTGAGTTAGTAATCGGTAGTCTATAATCGATATCTGACCTACCGACTCACTGACCACCGACTCACTGACTACCGACTCACTGACCACTGACTTACCAACCAACGTGCAGACCAAATCGGGAAGAGGAGTTTTGTTTGATGGATGGGCAAATGACCCCTAATAACAATAATCAAATGAATAATGGGCAGGCCAGCAATGGGCATGTTGATGGCATGGATAATCAAGATGGGACAGAGGCTTATGCTGAGTCCTATGCTGAATCTTATGCTGAGGACGGTGAGACTGTCCTTGATCCGTCATCGCTGAATGGGCATGGGGCACTCAATGGGGTTCAAGACCCAAACATTGGTGTCGTGCGTCCCATTGCCATTGTAGACGAGATGCGCGCAAGCTATCTGGATTATGCCATGAGCGTCATCGTCTCGCGGGCCTTGCCAGATGCGCGTGATGGGTTGAAGCCTGTACATCGGCGGATTCTCTACGCCATGCATGACATGGGGCTACAGCCAAACACGTCGTATAAAAAGAGTGCGCGTATTGTCGGTGAAGTGCTGGGTAAATATCACCCACATGGCGACACGGCGGTCTATGATGCGATGGCGCGTATGGCGCAGGACTTTAGTCTACGCTATCCGCTTGTCGATGGTCAAGGCAACTTTGGTTCGATTGACGGTGATAGCCCGGCGGCGATGCGTTACACAGAAGCGCGCTTGGCACGTATTGCGGCGACCATGCTGCGCGACATCGACATGGATACGGTCGATTGGGGCAACAACTTTGACGACAGCTTGCTAGAGCCAGAGGTGCTGCCTGCGATGCTGCCCAACCTGCTGGTCAACGGCACAAGCGGTATCGCAGTGGGGATGGCAACCAACATTCCGCCCCATAACTTGAACGAGGTCGCCAACGCCATTGTCCATGTCATCGACAACTGGGACCGTCGCAACACCATCGGCTTGGAAGAGTTGATGACCTTTGTCAAGGGGCCAGATTTCCCGACAGGAGGCATCATCCTTGGCAATGATGGCATCAAGCAAGCCTTTGCCACTGGTCGCGGACGGGTGCTGGTGCGCTCTAAGACCGAAATTGAGGAGATGAACAGCGGGCGTTTCCGCATTATCGTCACAGAATTGCCCTATCAGGTCAACAAGTCACTGTTGATTGAGCGTATGGCCGAATTGGTGCGTCACGGTAAAATTGACATGATCAGCGATATCCGTGATGAGAGTGATCGCAAAGGGATGCGGCTGGTCATTGAGCTAAAACGCGGGGTTGCGCCCAAGAAGGCTAGCAACACGCTCTTCAAGCACACGGCACTCCAAAACTCGTTTGGGGTCAATGCCTTGGCTCTGGAGAATGGGCAACCTGTCACACTCAGTCTGCGCAAGTCGCTGATTATCTATATTGACCATCGCCAAGAAGTACTCGAACGGCGTACGCAATTCCAGCTTGCCAAAGCCCGTGAACGCGCCCACATCCTCGAAGGATTGCGCATTGCCCTGCAATTTTTGGATGAAGTGATTCAGACGATTCGCTCTAGCGAAAGTGCGGACGCCGCTCGCAGTGCCTTGATGGAACGCTTTGGGCTGTCACAGGTGCAGTCGCAGGCAATTCTGGATATGCAATTGCGTCGTTTGGCCGCATTGGAACGACAGCGCATTGAGGATGAGTATGCCGAGGTGATGGTACGAATTGCTTATCTCGAAGATTTGTTGGCGCATCCCGAAAAGATTCGTGCCTTGGTGCGTGAAGACATCATCAAGCTCAAAGAGGACTTTGGTGATGAACGGCGCACGATGATTTTGGCTGGTGCTAGTGGTAGCTTTAACGACGAGGATTTGATTACGCAGGAAAATGTACTGATTAGTTTTAGCGCAGGCTCCTATATCAAGCGCATGTTGGCTTCAGATTTCCGTGCGCAAAATCGCGGTGGTCGTGGCGTCAAAGGCATGGCAACCCGCCAAGAAGACGAAGTGATCAATCTCATATTTGGCCGTACACTCGATCATGTGCTATTTTTCACCAACAAGGGACGCATTTACAGCAGTCGTGTCTATGAGTTGCCCGAAGGTAGCCGCACGTCGCGTGGCGCACACATCGCCAACGTGCTCAGTCTGCAGCCGGATGAAGATGTCACCACGATGCTGGTCTTCCCAGACTATGACTTTGCACAATATGTCACCCTGATCACACGTCAAGGCCGTATTAAACGCATGGACCTGAGCAGCTTTAGTAATGTTCGTGTCAGCGGCATCAACGCCATGAACCTCGATTCGGATGATTCGCTCGATTGGGCACAGTTGACCAATGGCGAGGATGAGTTTATCATTGTCAGTCGTCGTGGTAAGGCACTGCGAATTCATGAGGAAACTGTCCGTGTGATGGGGCGTGCCGCTGGTGGTGTGATGGCGATGCGTTTGGCCGAGGATGATGAGGTGATTGGCTTAGAGGTGGCACAGTCAGACCGTGATCTGCTGATTATGCATGAGCGAGGCTGGGGTAAACGCGTCTCATTGGATGAATATTCGGCACGGGGTCGCTACACCCAAGGGAACTGGACCACCGACCATCGTCGTTTGGATGAAGTTGGCGCGGTTGTTTCGGCGCGCATCGTTCACCCAGATGACCAAATCACGGTCATCACCAGCAATGGCATTGTCATGCGTACAGATGTTAGCGGTATCAGCAGCATGGGGCGCTATACACGCGGCGTCCGTGTTGTCAAGCTGCAAAATGACGATAGTGTGGCGGCGGTGGCCGTACTACGCCATGAAGATTTGGCGGGTGATGGTGAAGAAGACGGTGATGCTAATGGCGAAACTGCTGGTGACACTACTGGCGAAACTACTGGTGAAACTACTGGCAACACCGATGGTGAAGACCAAGAGACCGTCCAAAACGCAAACACGGTTGAGACAGAATCGGTGAGCGATGAACATACAGTAGATATTGTTTCAGAAGAGATAATAGCAGAACCTGAGTTAGTTTCATAAGGATTCATGACCCACACAATGGTTCAACAAGCACGAATAAAAAGGCCAGCTCATGCACCGAGGCAGTCAAAATTGATGGATTTGGATGCTGACCAGAGCGCAGACCTCGCAGAACCGCAGCTTGATTTGCGTTCTGGATTACGTTTGAGTCAAGGGTTGAAACAAACGCAGGAGCAAGCACCCAGTCAACATCTTGCCTATCTGCCTAGCATTGACGCCGAAGCCATTGCCGAGCATTTGATTGCCTTTGCCAACAGCGAGGGGGGGACATTGATTTTGGGCATGTCACCCGAAGGCATGATGAATGGTGCAGTTGAGCCAGATGATGCGTCAGAGGGGCTAGAGGCAGCGTTGCGTCTCTGTAACCCTCCAGTGCGCACCGATTGGCGACATGAAGAGGTCAATGGTGGCGGTGTTATCGTCTTTCTGCGTATTGATCGCAGCGATACCATTCATACCGATGAGGATGGACGTGTACTGGTTCGTCGAGGCGTTCACAATGCAGCAGTTGAAGGGAACGAGGTTGATCGTTTGACCGCAAACCGCCCTTCAGATAACTTTGAGGTTCAGATTGTTCCTGGCGCCCATCGTGATGACTTGGATGATGATGTCATTGACGACTATTTGGAGCGACGGCAAAAACGCAACCCACGCTCAACGATTTTGCCCAAAGATAAATTGTTACAACAAATTGGCGCGCTTTCGATGGACCGCATCCCGACGGTGAGCGGTATGATGCTTTTTGGCAAGGAACCACAGCTTTTCTTGCCACAAGCGCGCGCCATTTTTGTCAAATTTGCAGATGTGCAGCCGCGCGGTCCGGGTGGCACGTTTGGCTATGGACGCCGTGAAGAATTTACGGGACCACTGCCCCAGATCATTGACCGTGCGTGGCGTGTCATTTGGGAAGAGATGGATAAACGGTCGGTTGTGCAGGGGCTGCATCGCAATGAAGAGACAGAATATCCACAATCTGCCGTGCGTGAGGCACTCGTCAACGCCGTTGCCCACCGCGATTATCGGCTCACAGGGCGTAGCATCGAAATTCGCATGTACACGGACCGGCTCGAAATCACAAGCCCCGGTGGTTTACCCGCACACATCACCCTTGACAATATTGTAGAGGAACATTACAGCCGCAACCCGCGTATTGTAAACGGGTTGTATCAGTGGGGATACATCGAAGAATTGGGGCTGGGCATTGACCGCATGATTGAGGATATGGTCATGGCGGGGCATGTGCCACCAGAGTTTGAAGACAAGGGGCATCGCTTTACAGTTAAACTTTACAGCAATCAAGACCCTGCCCGTGCTGTGCCCAAATGGGAGCAGAATATGAACGAGCGCCAAATTAAGGCGATGGAGTATATCCAACGGTCGGGCAGTATCTCCAATCGAGAGTATCGTGAATTGTGTCCCCATGTGGGTGCAGAAACATTACGACTTGATTTGGTTGACTTGGTCAACAAGAGCGTGTTGTTAAAGATTGGGGATAAACGCGGGACAAGATACATCTTAAAGTAGGGATATTGGGGATTCTTTTGGGAATTATTGGCAAAAGATTGCCAAAAGTTGGGATAACTAGGAATTTATTCGACAATTTCAGCCAATTTTACAGCATTTTTCCCGAACCGGAGTGGAGAATTCCTTAATATTGCATGAGAATGTGGATTATTGGGGAAATTTTTGGGTTATAGCTTGCAATAACCTTGGGATATTTGGGATAATTTGGGATATTAGATAGGGATAAATCAAGCCAAGGGGTAACTTGGATTAATCACCATAGGTGTGATGTAAGGGGTGGTCAGTAATCAGTAGGTCGGTAATCAGTAGATTGGTAGGTCAGTAATCAGTAGGTCGGTAGGTCAGTAATCAGTACAAATGTACCGACCTACCGAATACCGACCTACCGAATACCGACCTACCAAATACCGACCTACTCTTACACCGCGCCTCCATAGGATATAAAGTAAAAAATGAATCGAACTTTTGAACATGCACATAACCAATCCTCGCAACAGCCGGGTGGTGTGACAGAGCGCAATGAACCGCTCGACGGTGGTTATGCAAGTGCATATGCAGATGATTATACCCGGAACACTGCGTCTGTTGGTGGTCCTACTGGTGGCCCCGGTAGCGTACCTGGCAATAACTATCAGGCTGAGAAAAAGCAACCACCTGTATGGTGGGTGATGTTACGTGAGTTGCTCGAAACAATCGTTTTATCACTCATTATCTTTTTCCTCGTCCGCCAAGTTGTGCAAAATTACCGAATTGAAAGTCACTCAATGCAACCCAATTTTTATGAGGGGCAGTTTATTCTCGTTAACAAACTAGCCTATCGTTTGGGTGAACCCACACGTGGGCAAGTGGTTGTGTTCAACAACCCCAGCAATACAGATGAAGATTATATCAAGCGTATTATTGCCTTGCCTGGCGATACCATTGAGATTAAGGAGCAAACCATTTTTATCAATGGCGAAGTATTAAATGAACCCTATGACAAAAATATGTTTCACCCACAGGATATCATTCCACCCACATTTATCGAACCCAATCATCTCTTTGTGATGGGCGACAATCGCCCCAATTCGAGCGACAGCAGACGGTTTGGCCCATTATCGCAAGATTTACTGGTTGGTAAAGCGTGGCTGCGGGTTTGGCCTGTGTCTGCCTGGGGGTTGATTGAACACTATGAGCTGGAGCCAGGGGAAGAGGTTGGGATTGACATTTATGAATTTGACATGGATGATGCGTTGAGCTATGAAAGCCCGTAAGTATCGGTATTCGGTGCATCGGTAGGTCGGTATGTCAGTATGTCAGTATTGAGTGCGACCTGCAACTTGCAACTTGAAAAAGGAGAAGCCAAATGATGGGGAGTGGTCATACCAATGTCCGTGTGCGTGATTTTGCGTTGATCATCGGGCATACATGGCGTTGTACATCGTGTCGCACTGCGCTGATAGAGACACCGAGTACAGCCTGTATTGGCTATAAACTAAGTGAATTTGAGCGCGAACGGATCCAAGAATTGGATGATAGTGCCTTTCAAACAGTAATGAATTTAGCCAAAGAGACGGGGCTGACTGTTCAGGAATTGGAATCTGCCATTGACCATCCACGTGCGCGCCTGCGTCATCTTGGTAGTATCCGCAATCATACATTTACAACCATTTCGTAAGACGGTATTCAGTCAATAGGTCGGTAATCAGTAGGTCAGTAAGTCGGAACTGAGTACTGAATACCGACGAACCAAATACCGAATACCAACATCACACAACCAATTATGAGACAAATCGTACCCAATCTATGGGAGTTTGACGAAATCGGTACCTATAACCATTGTTATATGTGGAAATGGGCTGAGGGAATTACGCTCATTGACACGGGCTTGCCAACCGATGCAGACAAAATTCTCACAGCGTTGACAAAAAATGGCTATCCACTTCATAGTGTAAAACGGATTATTATCACCCATATGGATTTAGACCATGCTGGTGGTCTCCAAAAGATTCACCAAGCCACCCAAGCAGCGGTTGCCTGCCACGCAGTCGAAAAGGAGTTTATGGAGTACCCTGTACGCAGGCAGCCTGCATGGTGGGTAATACGCCCGCTTTATTGGCTGCTGACCCTTATGCCTGCTTACCAACTACGCCCGATTACACCCAATGAGCTACTGGTTGACGGCGAGACGTTGCCCGAAGGCTTTACGGTCGTTCATACACCAGGGCATACGCCTGGACACATATCGCTCTTGCACAAGGAACGACGCCTGCTGATCACAGGCGACGCCCTCTCCAATCGTGGTGGAAAGTTACGCAGCCCACAACCGATTTATACACCCGATGAGTTTAACGCACAACGTAGCGTATGGAAGCTCGCTAAACGCTATGGTGACGACTATGAGACCATTGTGTTTGGGCATGGCCCACCGATTCTGCAAAATGGTGGTAAGCGCGTGAAGGCATTGGCGAGTCAAATTTTTTCGACGCAAATATAAACCGGACGGTTGATATTGCTCGTTGGTGTCGGTTTAAAACCGCAAACCCAAAAAGCCAAACAGGTTCGCCAATTCATTAAATTGCTTTACATCGCTATAATAGATGTTTTCCAATTGTAATAATTTGATAGCATCATGGGTAAATCCTTGCTTGCTAAAATACCATCGTGTCACCGCTTCATACTGCTTTTCATCTTGTGTCGCGGTCACATTCTTGATAAACTCCTTGACCGCGCCCACACCCATTTTTTCATTCCGATAACGAACAGACACAAACCAAGCACCCGTTTTGGGGCCTTCTCCCTGATTATTGAGGATAGCATACTCACCAATCACATCAATTTCATTTTGTTCCCCTTTTTTGATAACGCCTTCTCGTCTGTCAATCTGTTTCATTTTAGGCAACACAATCGTCTCTTCAACGCCAAAGTAAGTTTTCCCATCTACCTTACGGCTATCAAGCCGATCCATGACACCACCCACAATCACTTCTGCTAGATGCCCGACACGAAGATTCGCCTTCCCTTGAACGCGATTAATCTCTTTGCGCAGATCATCTAGGGCAGCTTCGGGTGATAACTTTTCAACTTCACGTTTATGATGGTATTCGATATACCGTTGTAGCATCGGGTCATCAGGGCCTGTGTAATTAAAAGAAGGCGTTAACCTGATGACATCCCCTTTTTGGAGTTGGTCCAGAGATTGGCGGACATCCGTCTCCTGTATATTTAACTCATCCGCAATCGTATCGGCAAAAATATCTTTTTCTGGGTTCTTGATCATCCAATATAGTATGTTACGTGTAAAGCGGTTTAGATGGCTCACATATTTACCAAATTCCTCATGATAATGCTCACGAAGTTGACTTGTGTTACTCGTCAATGTTTCGACAAAAAATGTCTCCAACCAATTTTCACTCACTACATTTGGTGCTGAGAAGCGCGGATCGCGTAGGATACATTCAATGCTATATGGATACCCCTTGGTTGCCTCCCAAATCTCTAAGGCCAGCGATTCGGTCAACTGAACATTATATATATCAGCAAGACGGGTCATCATATCTGTTGCATAGTCTTCTGCCAACGGTTCCAGATGTGTCGATTGAAAACGCCCTGAAAGCGCACCGACCAATGCCTCATTAACCATCATCGAAATCGATGAACCAGAAACAATCAGCGGTGCTTTCCGTGCTTCCGATGCCCGCTGAAAAAAGTTGGTGATATCATAATAGAGACCTGTGTCTGGGTCTAATACATTGGTCAGGGCCTGGAATTCATCAATCATGACCACTGTCGGACGATTATGCTGCCTCGCAATGGCATTCGGCATTACAATAACCGTTTGTGCAAGACTTCTACCATCGGACCATTGATTTTGACTATCGCGCTTACGGTCAAATCGCTCCAACCAGTAAACAGCAAGTTCGTCTGACACATCCTTAATAAATAAGCGCAGATCATCAAGGTCCATCTTTGTCTCATGTAACTCTGGTTGGCGATACTTAAAAGAGAGATAACTGCGCCAGTAGCCTTCAAAAAACTCAGTCGCAAATGCATATGCATCTATTTTTTTCTCGGTTTGCCGAATGTAATCGCCGAAAGTGACATAAATAGGAGTCACTTTTTCCTGCTCATGATAAAGCCGATTAAATATCTTATGTAGAATCGCCGTTTTGCCAGTCCGTCGTAACCCGACCAATGCTTGGCTGCGAAATGATTTAGGCACTTCGGACGCCCAAGTCCATAACCATTCTAGTTCAAAAGAGCGGTTGACAAACCACTCCGCCCCTGTTTCATCTAGTGGGCCGTCCCAATTCTTCCAGTTACTCATGTTTGTTGCCTCCTGCTCATCCGTGAAGGGTTATTTGGGATTTGCAAATGAATAGAAATAATGTGCGTATAGTATAGATGAAGTTGGGTAGGTGGGCAAATGGTGATGTAGGCAGCAGATCGCGTAAAAAAGTTACACGCAGTAGGTGTAATGCTTTCCAGCTACCCGCCTCCACTTTGCTTTTGCTCTATCACAGTTTATTTAGTATCATATTGAACAATTAATCGAACTGATTCAAACGGAGTCTATCAGGCTATCATAAACGAGGAGTCAAGGAATGAAATTACGTCGGATTGGATATCTTTGCGTGTGCATCATTGTTATGAATGTGCTTGTCGTTTCAGGAACAAGCACGTCCACAATGGCTCAATACTCGGATGATGCGTTGGTTGGTGTCACCGTCTTAACCCCATCCCAATTTAACCTGTCGGGTACAAAGGGTGACATCATTGAACGGACGCTACTCATCCGTTCGCAAAATGTGACTGAGGATTTGGATATTATTCCATTGGACTTGGTGCGCACCGATGATTTAGCCATTTTCCCTGCAAGCAAAATTCAGGCGATTGCGAATGTGGAAGAGGGTGAAGAAAACCGTGTGACCATTCCCATCAGATTTGATCTACGCGGCGTGGAGAATGGCAAGTTTATTGGCGAAATTTTGATTCACTATGCTGGCAGCGAACAATTTTTGCCAATCACAGTTACGGTCAAAGAACCTTGGCCGCTGCCCTTGATTTTGCTACTGTTGGGGGTTGCCTTGGGTATGGGCATTTCCGGCTATCGTGTTCGGGGACGCCAGCGTGACGAAATCTTGGTCCGCATCGGTCAACTTACCACGCGTGTGGATGCCGACAATGCGCTTGCCAGCGATGGGTTGGGTGGCCCCTTCCGTCAACGTCTTGATTCCAGTATTATTGATGTCCAGACCTCGTTCCGCTCCGAAGATTGGGAAATCGCCAAAAGCTCATTGGTGAAGGCAGAAGGTATCTTTGATAAATGGCGTAAGGAGCGTGATAATTGGCTGCTCCAACTCGAATATCAGATCAAAACGCTTGAAAGAGTCAATGACGATAACAATCTGAATCAAGATGTCAAATATGTCCGTGAGCTAAAAAATAGTCTATCTGATATGGCGCAACGTGCGCCTGAATATGTCAATGCCGCTGCTTTACGGGACAGCCTTGACATGGTTGCCAACCGCGTCAACCAGTATTATGAAATCTCGGATGATTGGGAAGATCTCAACGTTCATATTAAGGGATTGAGTTTCCAGAATAGTCGAGATTGGCAATTTAAGTCTAATCAATGGGCTGATGAAATCGACAATCTCTCGCCCACCAAAGACTCTGAATTTGAGACAAAGTTTACAGCGTTGCAGAGCGACATCAAAGGGGCAATTGCCCAAATTGAGACATTAAATCTTGAACAGGGGACGCCCGAAATTCATACTGGCCCGGGGCCTGGACCGAGTGCGATTCCGCAAGGCGGCACACGCGGGCTTGTTTCAAGCATTCGAGAATTTTTTGATGCACCGCCAAATATTCAGAGCTTTGAGGAAGGTGTCAGTTCTAACATGGCACAGTGGCGACTCCGTATCTTTACAGGCGCAAGTTATGTCGTGTCGATTTTGCTTTTGGCGGGTGCAGGATTTAACGAACTCTATGTCGATAACGCCATCTTTGGTCAGAACATCTGGGGTGATTATTTTGGTCTAATCGGTTGGGGGTTTGGCTCCGAAGCAACACGTGTTGCGGTGACGGACATGATCCAGAATTGGAGTGTGTCGGGTGCAGCCAACGTGGGGGCGGCCCCAGAACAGGCGCAGGGGTAGTGGGTCGGTGGGTCGGTAGGTCGGTAGGTCGGTAGGTCGGTAATCGGTATTCAGTATTTAGTATTCAGTCTAATCTCACTGACCTACCGACGCTACTGACCCACCGACCCACCGACCCACTGATTACCAAGTAAGATAAGGTCAACAACTATGTATGAACAACCACAGCGGTCTAATGGCTCTCGACTGTTTTCACCCGCCCTCTTTTTCTTGGGGTTTATACTTCTGCCATTAGCAACATTTGTGGTTGGTTATTTTTGCTATCCACTGATTCATCGCATTCCGATTTTTCCTGCTGACTTTTCAGCCAATCAAACCGAGCATCGAACAATACAGTCAAATGCCAGTCTCCAGAATCACAACATCGACAATCCACCAAACAGTGACAATGCCGCTCCGCCGCTTGCGGACAACGTTGACCACGAATCCTTAAAGGAATCTGAGGTGGTCGACAGTTTGCAGCTATACCGCGAGGTCGAATTTCTCCTAGACCGCGATTTTTATGGCACACAGCCGGACCAACAGACACAAGTCTACGCCGCAGTTAAAGCAATGGTGGCAACCTACGAAGACCCCTATACGGTCTTTGTTGAGCCACAGCCACGCGAAATTGAGCGGGATCAGCTACGGGGCAGTTTTGGTGGCGTTGGCGCCTATATTGAAACCACCCAAACTGGCTATACCCTACGCCCTATGCCGGATCAACCTGCGGATGTAGCAGGCATTGAGGCAGGTGATTTACTCATCGGTGTGGATAGCCAACCCATTTCGATTGGTATCCCGATTAATGATGTGGTTGCGCTTATTCGTGGTCCTATCGACACACAGGTTGAATTGACTGTCCAGCGCATTGAACAAGATGAACATGATGCGACAGAAGTGCAAAACAGCCAAGCAATCACGACACAATCAATCACAACACAATCAATCACAACACAACTGTCCTTTAGCGTCACGCGTGCCGTCATCCAAACACCCAGCCTTGAATGGCGCATGTTTAATGTCGATGACACCTCTGGTGAGCATCAGGACGCCGTGAATGCGTTAATTGAGGAAATGCAGACAAACAGTGTAGGTGAGAATGCAGTGGATCTCGTAGGGATTGAGTATCCTAGTAGTAATATCCGCATTGGTTACATGAAACACACAATTTTTAGCGAACGTAGCCCAGCAGAAATGCGTGACGCCATTGATGAGTTAACGGCAGCAGGTGCCAATCGATTTATCTGGGATTTACGCGGTAATCCTGGTGGCATCGTCAATGTCGCTGTGGAAATGACCGATATGTGGCTTGAAACGGGTGTGGTCTTGATTGAAGAGTATGCCGATGGCTCAGATCGAACGCTGGAGGCAACCGAGGATGGCATGATAGCTCCCTATCCGCTGGTGTTGGTGGTCGATGGGGGGACAGCGAGTGCCAGTGAAATCGTGGCTGGCTCGTTACAAGATCATCAACGTGCGATTTTGGTTGGTGAGAAGACCTTTGGGAAAGGCAGCGTACAGTATATCCATGAACTGTCGGATCAAAGCAGCTTGCACGTGACCACTGCACACTGGTTTACACCAGAATATAAACAGATTAACCAACAAGGGTTGACACCAGATGTCGTGCTTGAGCCAGGTATGGACCCAATACCTCATGCCATTGTGACCCTACTCAGCACAGAGTGATAAAATGAGTTCAGGCATAGGAAGATGTCTGCTGGATTATCATAATAGAGAAAGAAAGTGTAAATAGTAAACGTATGCAAAATTTTTCATCAGAGCAACCACCATCACAGGAACAACAGCCAGAAAACCAAAACACTGTAAATCAAAATAGGGTAAATGAGGGGCGTCAGCAGTCCTTCTATACCCAACAGCTATCGGCGATTCCCAATGAAGGCATGGCACCCAGTCGCTTGCAGGGCATCATGCAGCAGCCATTGCTGCTAGGGTGTGTGGTTGCGTTTCTGCTGGTATCTACTTTTCTGATCGGTCTTGGGCTTGGATTTGGTGCGGCTCGTCTCACAGGCCCTTCATCAGCGTCAATTGGTGTAGGCGGGATATTGGCTGGTGTATCATCAGATGGCGCGGGGGGTGAATTGCAATCTGATTTCGGCGTATTTTGGGAAGCAATGGACTTGCTTTACGGCGATTTTTTTGGTGAATTGCCTGAGAATAACGAAGCAACCTATGGTGCAATTCGGGGGGTCCTCAATCAACTAGAAGACCCAAACACCTCCTTCATGACACCAGAAGAAGCGGAGTTTTTTAGTACCAATATTCAGGGCAGTTTTGAGGGGATTGGCGCACGGGTTGCGTGGGATGACTTGGCAGATGCAGTGCGCATCACCGAACCATTTGAAAATCAACCAGCGTGGACGGCAGGGCTGCGACGTGATGATCTGATTCTTGCCGTTGATGGAGAGAGTTTGGCTGGCAGTAACATTACGGATGCCGTGATGCTGATACGTGGTGAAAAGGGAAGCACAGTTGTGCTGACCATTTTCCGCGAAGGCGAGGATGGCCCCTTTGATGTCGAAGTTGTACGTGATCGCATTGAGATTCCCACGATTGCAACAGAGACATTGGGGGATAACCAAGAAATTGGCTATGTACGGCTCAACTCGTTCAACGAGAATGCTGGCACACTGGTCAAAGAGGCGATTGAAGAAGCAGTTGACAGTGGCTCCAAGGCGTTGATTTTTGATTTGCGTGGCAATACGGGTGGGTTATTGCGTGAAGCCGTTAAGGTTGCTAGCGTTTTCTTAGAGAATCAGGTTGTGCTTCTGGAACGCTTTAGCGATGGTCGTCTACGCGAATATGAAACCGAAGGCAACGCGGTTGATGGGGACCTGCCAATGGTTGTATTGGTCAACGGGGGGAGTGCCAGTGCCAGCGAAATTGTTGCGGGAGCAATCCAAGATGCCAACCGTGCGCCGTTAATGGGCACAACGACCTTTGGCAAAGGCAGTGTACAGTTGCCACACCGACTGAGTGACGGTAGCATCATGCGTGTGACCATCGCCCGTTGGTACACACCTGAAGACCGCTCGATTGACAAAACGGGTTTGGAACCCGACATTTTGATTGAACTCAGCGAAGAAGAGCGTGAGGCGGGCGATGATCCACAGCTTGACGCGGCGGTTGAGCATTTGATTGAGCAGTTGGCGCAATAGGGGTTCTAACCACAGAGAATGCAGAGCGTACAGAGAATAATCCGGTCTGTATAGTGGAACTGACTCAAGGATTACCGACCACTGACATACCAACGAGGGGGATTGAGATGGCGAAGAAAAAAAATAAACAGGTTGCTCCGCCTACAGGACCACGAACGATTGCCACCAATCGTAAGGCCCGACATGAGTACTTCATCGAGGAAAATTACGAGGCGGGGTTGGTGCTGACAGGCACAGAGATCAAGTCGATTCGTGCGGGCAAGGTCAACATGACCGATGGCTTTGTGATGATTCGTGACGGTCAAGCGGTACTGATGAATGTGCATATTGCGCACTATGAATATGGCAATCGCAACAATCACGAGGAAGTTCGTCCACGCAAGCTACTGCTCAATCGGCGTGAGATCAACCAGCTTCACGGCAAAGTGACACAGCGCAGTTGGACGATTGTGCCGTTGCGCATGTATATCAACGAAAAGGGGCTTGCCAAAATCGATATCGGATTGGCACGTGGTAAACAGACCCATGATAAGCGGTCCACTATCGCAAAACGCGATTCCGACCGAGAACTGCGTCGAGCCGTCAAACACGGAAACTACTAAATCACAGAGACGTGAATTTTAAGACCACTAGATTGGTCCAATAGCGTGAAGAATGGCCTCAAGTTTCTAATTTGAG
>JBCCFC010000183.1:0-14559 GCA_039029935.1 Chloroflexota bacterium | reverse complement strand
GTGCGCTGCACTTTAAGACATAGATCATTGGTGAATGAATCAAGCCACATACAAGTTTCTTTCACATTCTCCTCCATGTCCAATACAATAGTGCACGTACCATTACATTAAAAAGCCTGAGAGGACCTGCGTTTGGTGTTGGAAGCAGCCGATCAATTGGGCGCACCTGTGCCAACAACGGCGACGATCTTCAACTTCTACCGCACATTGGAACTGCGTGGTTTGGGTGAAGAGGGCAACCATGCGCTGATCAAAGCCTTAGAGAACATGGCTGGTTATGAGGTTGGCGGGTAAGCGTTGGGACGTTGAAGCGTTGGAACGTTGAAGCGTTGGAACGTTGAAACGTTGAAACGCTTCAACGTTGGGGCGGGGCAGCGGGGGAATGCTTTTTCATTTAAATGCTTATCCGTTTGAACGCTCCAACGCTCCAATGCTTCAACGTTTATATTATTACTAAACAGGGAGATGGACGGCCGATGCAAATTATCTTACGTGGATTTGGATATCTCAGACCCTATAGCCGTTGGGCGATTGGGGCGTTTGTGTCGATGCTGATCGTAACAGCGTCAAATCTGGTGACGCCACAGTTGGTGCGTCAGCTAATTGACAACGGCATCGAGGTGGGTAGTTGGAATGGCATTCTGTTGGCAACGGGTGGGCTGCTGGGCGTCGCAATTTTTCGTGGTGTCTTTAGCTATACCAATGCGTATTGGTCCGAGACGGCGTCACAAGGAATTGCCTTTGACATGCGCAACGATATCTATCGCAAGTTAGAGAGCCTCTCCTTTTCCTATCACGACAGCCATCAAACGGGGCAGTTGATGACGCGTGCGACCTCGGATGTTGAGGGTGTGCGAAATTTCTTTGCTCAGGGGCTACTCCAGTTAATCTCTGCCATCCTTACCTTTGCTGGCAGCATCATTATTTTGTTTGCAACAGAATGGCGACTGGCACTGGCCGCACTCTCGACCATTCCGCTGATTATCATCATCTTTGTTGTACTCTTTCGTCGCATGGGGCCGCTCTTTGGGATTGTTCAAAAAAATCTGGGGTTGCTCAACAACATTTTGCAGGAAAGTATTACTGGAGTTCGCGTGGTCAAAGCCTTTGCTGCCGAGTCGCGTGAATTGGAACGCTATAATACGCAAAACGATACACTTTACGGATTGAATATACAAATCGTTCAAAATTTCTCATTAGGATTTCCTACTATATTTTTACTTGCCAATTTGGGTACATTGATTGTCATGTGGTATGGCGGGAACTTGGTCATCTCTGAGCAACTTTCACTAGGCACACTGATTGCCTTTAATGGCTATCTGGCCTTTTTGCTGATGCCCATCTTCCAATTAGGCGGGCTTTCGCAGCAGGTCGCCCGTGCCTCGGCCCTGAGTAAACGGCTTTTTGAGGTGCTTGATGAAGAGAATGAGATTGTTGAGAAGCCTGATGCAATCAAGCTCGACAAAGAGGTCTTTGAGTTTACACATGTTCATGAGCCGGGCGGTATTTTTAGCGGTACAGGGTCAGGAGAAGGCGATGGCACTGGCGAAGGAGGACCGCAGGGACCTCATACCCATACCTATAAACAACTACCAGGGCGTGTCACCTTTAAGAATGTCTCTTTCCGCTATAAAGGGAGTGAAGAGTACGCCCTGAAAAATATTTCGTTTGATGTGATGCCGGGACAGACAGTTGCCCTGCTCGGTGGCACTGGCAGTGGCAAAAGCACAATTGTCAACCTGATTCCCCGCTTTTATGATGTGACAGAAGGGCGCGTTCTGCTCGATGGTGTGGATGTGCGTGATGTCAAGCTGGATCACCTGCGGCGTGAGGTTGGCAATGTGTTGCAAGATGTCAACCTGATCAGCGGCACAATCCGCGATAATATTACCTTTGGTCGTCCAGGTGCCAAGGATCGACCTATCCAAGTTATCTCCAAATTGGCCCAAGCCTATGACTTTATCATGGAGCTACCCGATGGGTTTGACACCGAAGTGGGTGAACGAGGGGCCGGGCTGAGTGGTGGTCAACGCCAGCGTATCGCCATTGCCCGTGCGCTGCTTACCCGTCCGTCAATTCTCATCTTTGATGACTCGATGAGTGCCTTGGATGCTGAGACGGAGCATAACCTACGCGAAGCACTGGCTCCGTTGCTCTCCCGCAAGACCACCTTTATCATTGCCCAACGCATCTCCACTGTACAAAATGCAGACTTGATTTTGTTGGTAGATGATGGGGAAATTGTGGCACAGGGAACGCATGAGGCGTTGTTGGAAACAAGTGCGTTGTATAATGAGATTCTGCATTCGCAGTTGGATGATGACACAGAAGAGCCGACTATGGAAACGATGGTGGATTCAGTCATAATGCAGGGAGCATGATAATGGCAGAACAAACACAAACCAAACGCACAAGCAACGACTGGGCGGTCATTAGACGACTATCCGTTTATTTACGAGAAGATAGCAAACTGCTGTGGGTGGTGCTTCTCCTGTTGACGCTCTATGCCGCAGCACAAGCACTCGGCCCTGTGTTAATTGGTCGAGCCGTAGATCAGTATATTACCGTTGGAGACCGTTCTGGGCTGACACAAACGATGCTACTGTTACTTGGTGTCTATATTGTGCAATATCTCAGCTTTATGGGGCAAGTGCGGCTTGTCGGGACCATCTCAAATCGGTTGCTTAAACGGCTACGGGGTGACATCTTTGGGCATACGCAAAAGCTCTCGCTTAATTATTTCTTTCGACACGGTACAGGCGATCTCATGAGTCGGCTTGTCAACGATACTGGGAGCATTAGCGATCTTTTTGGTCAACAACTGTCGCAATCGCTCAGTTCCGTTTTTGCCCTCATCGGCATCATCATCGCGATGTTCACACTCAATGTCACATTATCCGTGACAACGCTCATTATCCTGCCTGTGATGGTCGCAACCACGATTTATTTTTCAAGACGATCACGCGTTGCCTTTCGTGAAACGCGCGAGACGCTGGGCAATCTTTCAAAGCATTTGGAAGAAAGTTTGAGCAGTATCCGTGAAACCCAAGCATTTGCACGTAGCGCACTCAATATCGAGCAATTTGAAGAGGACAACGCCGCCAATCGCGATGCCAATATCCATGCTGTCAACATTACCGCCGCGTTCTCACCAACAATGGATGTACTCTCGACATTGGCGCGTGTGATTGTTGCGGGTGTCGGTGGGTGGATGGCATTCAATGATATCGTTACCGTCGGCATTGTGGTCACATTCCTCTCCTATTCGCAGCAATTTTTCCGCCCTGTCCAGATGCTGTCCAATTTGTACACGAGGATGCAGTCCGCCTTTGCGGCCAGCGAACGCGTCTTTGAGTTACTGGACACCCAGCCAGAAATTGTGGACAAGCTCGATGCCGCAGAAATGCCACCCATTTCAGGACATGTGAAGTTTGATGAAGTGGTCTTTGGCTATGATGAAAGTCGAGTGATTCTCGATGGCATTACGATTGAATCTAAACCGGGCGAGACCATTGCTTTGGTGGGCGGCACCGGGTCTGGCAAGAGTACCGTCGTCAACTTAATTGGACGCTTCTATGATGTCAACAGCGGACAGGTGACAGTGGATGGGTATGACGTGCGTGATGTAACCAAGAGCAGTCTGCGCGGTCAGATGGGCGAAGTGCCACAGAACAGCTTCCTCTTTGGCGACACCATTGCCAACAACATCCGCTACGGTCGTCCCGATGCCAGCATGGATGAGGTGATCGCCGCCAGCAAAGCCGCCCGTGCGCACGAGTTTGTCATCGGCTTGCCCGACAGCTACGAAACCAAGCTCTCTGCCAGTGGCTCCATCAGCCAAGGCCAGCGCCAACTACTCTGTATCGCACGTGCAATTTTGGCCGATCCGCAGCTATTAGTACTTGACGAGGCCACCTCCAACATTGACACCCGCACTGAACGGCTGGTGCAGGCTGCGATTGATGAGCTGCTGCAAAATCGCACCGCCTTTGTGATTGCACACCGCCTCTCTACCATTCGCCACGCAGACAAAATTCTGGTGATCGGTGATGGCAAGATTCTGGAGCAGGGTGGACATGATGAGTTGGTGACATTAGATGGGATGTATGCGTCGCTAGTGCGTCAGCAGAGTTTGGTGTAGAGCCTGAATATTCAAACAGACTGTTAATTAACTATTTGTGCTGCAATTGGTTTGTAACAATCTGACTTTTGCATCTAAGGTGCGTTCGGAAAATGTAGACACAAATCGTTTGGCGTCGTTAAAACGCGCCAATTTGACGACAGCCCATTGAGCGTTTGTAGACGCAAAAAGACCGCCTTTTGGCGGTCTTTTTGCAGACAGAACACTGGCCGTTCGCTGATTTTAAAGTCAAATAAAAAATTTATCTAGAGCCCCTTTTGAATCCTAAAATGCACCGTTTGACTTTAAAACATATCAAACTTTAGAGAAGCTCAAATGTTTCAACATACTGTTGCAGGTAAAAATTGTTATAAAGTACATTCAGATAAAAATCTAAATGAATTTATGCTGATTTTCGTTATTGAACATATGTTTCAGCGAATGGCCAGAGAACAGTTTTTAAAGAAGTGAGATAAGAAGAAGAAATTTAGAAAGCTGATTCGTTGCTAGTATACAGTGGATAGCAGTTGGGAAAGGTGGGGGCTATCCTCTGCTTACTAATTACCAATCATGCTTGTTGCACTTAATTTATTTGATGTTTTTGCAGAAATCAATTTGTGACAAATGGCAGATAAATATGGTTGAATTGAATATCCAGTGTACTCATCAGCAAATCTGCTTCCGGTTGTGGAACCGTGAGTTGCAGGATAGCTGCACCCGTTACTTCGTTTAATTCAATGACACGCGTATCTGTCGTGCCTTCTTCACCGTCACACCAAACCACATAGCGGCCAAAGGGTAAATCTGAAACAACAAAGTTGCCGTACACATCGGACGTGGTTGTAGCGATTTCGTTTGTTTCTAAATTCTGTACATAAACCATCGCATCAACCATGCCAGATTCGTTTAACTCTTGGATTTCATTCCCATTTGTGTCAATCCAAACTGTGCCACTGACAAAGCTTTTTTCTGCACTTGCAAACACAGTTGTGGTTGTGATGATTTGTGCGAAAACAAAGATGATGATGATTAAACTTAATTTTTTCATTTTTGAACCCTCCTTACCAACTTCATAACTGTCTGGTCACAGTATAGCATGAATTAAACTGTCATTCCCTGTCAAAGTGCTTACAAGGATTTGTCTAGTTTTTGCGCGTTTTTTCAGAATTTTTTGCTTTGTGTACCTGCCCGTTTTCACGTATAATGATGAAATAATACATTGCGGGTATGCATTATCGATATGGCAGCTTTGTATCTATGTTGCCCACCTAATAAGACATGAATTGGAGTATGTGGATACGGGTTGTGGTTGATGATGTGGTCTACCATTTTAAGAGAAAATCTAACAACAAGGAGTTCATAATCTGATGAATCAGCAAAAACGTACGCGGCACACACTTTCAAGACGTAGCTTTTTACAACTGACAGGTGCGGCAACGGCTGGATTGGCATTAGCAGCCTGTGCGCCCGCCGCTCCATCCGGTGATGGTGGTGGTGGCGATGCGCCCGCGGCTGCTCCTGCTGAGTTGGGGATTTCGATTGTCGATTTTGTAGACAATACACAAACTGTTTTGGAAGAGGAAATCTTCCCTGCTTTTGAAGGTGCAGAAATCACGGTAAACTACACAGCGTGGAATCGCTACAACGAAGAAATGACCACGGCGTTTGCGGGTGGCGTGACGCCGGACCTATTCCAAGGTGGCGCGGTTTGGGCACCACAGATGGCAAAGCGTGGATGGTCTGCGCCATTGGATGATTATATTGCCACATCTGGTGATGACTGGGATTGGAATGATTGGTTCCCTGCGCTCCAGGATGATGCGACCATTGATGGCAAGGTTGTGGCAATTCCATATCGCTTTGACATCCGTAGCCTTTGGTATCGCACAGACCAACTGTCGGCAGCGGGCTTTGACGCACCACCCACCAACTGGGAAGAACTGCGCGAAGTTGCCAACGCCACAACACAGCGTGACGGCGACACGATTACGGTGGAAGGTCTGCACTTCTCTGGTCCCGGTGGCTGGCAGAATGATTTGCAGCCCTATATGTACTTTATGGAGATGGCGGATGGCACGTTCTTGAGCGATGATCTGACAACCTGTACGCTGGACTCTGATCCATGTATTGAAGCCATGACCTTTATTCACCAATTGATTGTTGAGGACAAAGTACAGCCCTATCCTGGCTTTGAGAACCAAGGTGATTTGATGCCTGTGGTTGCAGGCACAGCAGCCATGCAATTTAACTCGACACATCCAGAACGTATCGCCAACCAATATGCGCCGGATCAAATCGATCATCTACAGGTGACATTGCCGTTGTCACATCATGTGCAAGCCACACACGTATGGGTCAACAAATGGTTCATCTCTAGCTTGAGTAAGAGTCCGGATGTGACATGGGACCTGCTGACGCACATGACCAGCAAAGAGAACCAAGAGAAGTACAGTGCTTCTGGCTCCTATCAACCGCCACGCCAATCGCTCAAGGATGCATCGTTCCTGACAGATCGCATGAAAGTTCTCTTCCAATCCACTGAATACGCTCGTCCGTATCCAAAGCACTGGCGTCTCATCGAGTTGTTCCGCCCATTTGCCGTCAACCTAGAACTTTGTCTGAGCGGTCAACAGTCGCCAGAAGACACCATGATCGCCACTTGTGAAGCCATCAACGAAATTTTGGCCGAAGACGCGTAATTAGTTGATAGTTGATAGTGGACAGTTGATAGTGTTAATGGGTTCTGCATAACTATCAACTATCAACTGTCCACTATCAACTAAATAAAAGGTTTTCCTATGTCCGCAGTAACGGTTGAATTACAGGGTAAAGTGTATCAGCGTGAGACGCTCACGTTGCGGGATCGCTGGCAACGGATTGTTGGTGGTCATACGTTTACTGCCTATACATTTTTGTTAATCCCGCTCTTTGTGTTGTTTTTTATCAAGATTTACCCCGTCTTTTTTAATGTCTATTTGAGTTTTACCAAATATGATCTCTTTAACCCTGTGACCTTTGTCGGGTTGAAGAACTATCAAGATGTCTTTGGTCAAGATGTCAACCTTAAGGCGATTCGCAATACGCTCTACTTTGCCATTGGTGCTGTACCCATCGGGACATCGCTGGCATTGGTGGTGGCGGGGCTACTCAACCAGAAGATTCGCGGACGTATTCTCTTTCGCTTTTTCTTCTATCTGCCTGTCATCACATCCGTTGTGGTTTCGGCCATGATCTGGCGCTGGATTTATAGCCCGCAATTTGGGTTACTCAACTATGCATTGAGCTTTTTGGGGGTTCCAGCACAGGGCTGGCTCACAGACCCCAAACTTGCGCTGCCATCACTGGTTGTCATCACGATTTGGGGCGCGCTGGGTGGTCACATGATCATCTTCTTGGCCGCGCTACAAGATATCCCCAACGAGCTACGTGAAGCCGCTGCCATTGACGGCGCCAAAGGGTGGGAGACGTTTCTCTATATCGTCGTCCCTCTCTTGCGTCCAGTCATCCTGTTTGTGGTTGTCACCTACACGATTGGCATCTTCCGCAACTTTGGCCTGATTTTCCTACTGACACAGGGCGGTCCACAGCTAACAACCAATACGCTTGTGTGGGAAGTCTATCAAAACGCCTTTGGCTATCTGCGCTTTGGTCGCGCAGCGGCGTTGGCGATGGTTTTGTTGTTTACTATTTTCTTGATTACATTATTTAACTTCCGCGTATTAAGACAAGATGATTAAATGATTAATTTTACAATGAGATACCTATGACCCAATCAAAACTATCCGAACTGGATCATCAAGAAAACGAGATATTGGTTGAAGACGAACAACCAACAAATGACCAAGAAAAGGTCAAACAACTCAAGGCTGATTATGATAGCCCATGGAAAGATATTCTAGAGCAGTTCTTTGAAGATTTTGTATTATTCTTTCTCTATGAAATCTATCACGAGATTGACTGGAGCAGACTGCCTGAATTCTTGGATAAAGAGTTGCAGCAAATTGTCGGCGATGCCAAGACTGGGCGTCGCTATGCAGACAAACTCGTCAAAGTTTGGCTGAAAAGTGGTGAGCCAATCCATGTGCTCATTCATATTGAAGTGCAGGGCGCATGGGAAGCCGACTTTGGTCAGCGCATGTACATTTACAACTACCGAATTTTTGACAAATACAAAATCCGTGTTGTCTCTGTTGCTATCTTAACCGATGGCAATCCCAATTGGAAACCCACTGAATATAAGGATACGTTTTGGGGTACAGAGATCAAATTCACATTCTTGACCAAGAAATTGCTCGATTATAAAGACAAATGGGATGAGTTGATTATGAATCCCAACCCATTTGCGGTTGTCGTGATGGCAAATCTCAAAACGATGGAGACGACACAAGATTTTGATGAGCGATTTCGCTGGAAGATTTGGATGATTCGCCAGTTGTATAAACGTGGGATGAAACGGGCAGACATTGTGCGCCTCCTACGCTTTGTTGACTGGATGATGGTGTTGCCAGATGAAATGAAAGAGGCATATTCACTGGAATATCAAGCGATTGAGGAGGAATATAAAATGACATATGTAAGTACATTTGAAGAAGCTGGTTTTGAGAGAGGCGCGTTGATGGGTCTTAAACAAGGCCGTGAAGAAGGTCTTGAAAAAGGCCGTCAAGAGGGGCGTGAAAAAGGCCGTCAAGAGGGGCGTGAAGAGGAAAAACTAATAGGCAGAAGAGACACAATTATACAACTATTACAGCATCGTTTTGATGTAGATGAATCGTTTATACACGAAGTCCAAACACGACTGGACAATATTCATAGCAAACGTGAGTTAAAACATCTAATCAACTGTGCGCTAGATATCCGTTTCCCTGAAGAATTTTTCAAGCATCTTGATGATGCAGACGAATAAAAATTTAGTTTATCAAAGTGACCATCTTTTAAAGAGAAAATTTGCCTATGGCCGCACGAACTGAAACACAAAACCGCCTGATGATGCCGCGTTTATCGGTATCATTGGTGCTTATTTATATCGTCCTATCGCTGGTAGCGATAGTCACTGTTGCTCCCTTTTTGTGGATGGTGGCAACGTCCCTGAAATATGACCCAGACATCTTTCACTATCCGCCGCGCTGGTTGCCAACACAGGGCATCGACTTAGCAAACTATAGTGATGCCTATCAAGCCATCGACATGGGACGGCTCTTTCTGAACACAGGCTTTGTCACCATTGTAGATGTCGTCGGTCAGGTCATCTTTGGGGCAATGGCTGGCTATGTCTTTGCGCGACTCAATTTTCCAGGCAAGCAGGTGATCTTCTTCAGCTTGCTGGCAACGATGATGGTACCCTTTGAAGTACTCATTCTGCCCATCTTCTTGTTTGTACGCTATTTCCCACTGGCAGGTGGCAATGACCTGCTGGGACAAGGAGGCACAGGGCTGCTGAACACCTATGGCGGCATCATCTTCCCCAATCTCGTCTCCGTCTTTAGCATATTTCTCTTTCGCCAATTCTTCCTCTCATTCCCACATGAGATTGAAGAGGCGGCGATTATTGATGGCTGCTCACTCCAACGCATCTTCTGGGTTATTCTGATCCCCAATGCCAAGCCTGTGATGGGCACAATGTCGCTCTTTGCCTTTTTGTGGGTATGGAATGACTTTCTGTGGCCGTTGGTGGTGATCAAGCAGGACAGTCTGAATACGTTGCAACTTGGGCTGTCATCCTTTAACCAAGAGGTGGGGACACGCTGGGCGGAACTGATGGCCGGGTCGGTGATGGTGACGATTCCGGTGATTCTATTGTATTTGTCTCTGCAGCGATTTTTGAATCAGGGTATTGCGACGACGGGGTTGAAGGGGTAGGATCGTTCCCTAATCGATACCCACAGTCCCAATTTTGCTAAAATTTCTCGACTTTTTTCAAAACTGATGTATTTTTGTTCACGACATCGTTCTCTATTGGTGTGAGCATGATTTCTTCTTCTGTTTCTCCTTTTTGTGTGGTGTATTGGAACGGGCTGCGAAATGACTTTCGCAGCCCGTTCTTTTTTTGCGCGTGAGGTTGTCAAAAGCACTCAATTTTATTACAATAGAATGTGTGTCTGATTTTTTTGAAATTGCGAGGTGAACCATGCAAACGCTAGCTGTTGCAGATGTACAGCCAAGCTTAGATAATTTAGTTAAGCAAGTTGTGACAAATGATGAACCCGTTTTGATTCAAGATGAGCAATACCGAACCGTGTTGATTTCAGAAGATATGTGGGTTGCAGTTCAGCAAAAACTTGAACAATTAGAATTGCTTGCAATTCATCAGTCCCATAACAATGGGTTCAAATCAACGAGTGCATCTATCTTTTCTAATAATGGTGATGGAGAACATGTAGAAAACGAAAAGCTGTCTACCCCAGATTGGGATGACTGGTTTTCATCCAGTAATAAGTTAACTCAAGATATTCTTAATACACAGAACGGTACGTCAATTGATACGGACCAGTTGCCAATGACCGATTGGCAGAGTCCTTCTGCGTCACAGAAGATGGATTGGAAAGATTGGATCGAAGGTGTTAAACGATTGTCGCAGGATATTTTGGATTCTCGTAATGGAGAACCTGTTGATATTGATATGATTTTAGAAGCATCCAAAGCAGATTTAGAAAGTCGTCCAGTATGAAGTCATCAGTCGTTGATTCAAGTTTTTTTGTTCGTAGTATAATCCCCCATCCTGACCAAATCTCACACGTTGAAAAAATAGCTGAGTGGAAAACGGATGAGGTATCCTTATATGCCCCCATGTTGTGGCATTATGAGGTGGCATCCTCCATTACAAAAAGTTTGCACTTCAAACAGATAACAGCCGAGCAAGCAACAGCATCATTATTATTTACTGAAGAGTTTGACATCGTGCTAGTTCCTCCAAATCGAGAGATATTCATTGCTGCGTATGAATGGACGCTCAAGCTCAGACGTGCGTCAGCCTATGATAGCTTTTATCTGGCTCTTGCTCAGGCTATAGGCACTGATTTTTGGACAGCGGATAAGAAACTCTATAATGCCGTTGGCACGGATTGGATACATATGCTAGAAAGCTAATTATGACATTCTCATTTCAATCACCAAACCTACTATTCCTCTTACTCGCCATCCCCATCATCGCCACCCTCCCTTATTGGCTTTCGTGGCTCTCACCACAACAGGCCAAACGCTGGCAATCAGTCGCCACCATGCGCTACGCCAGCACCCAGATGGCTCGGAGTCGTTCTCACACAAAACCAACACGTTCATGGCGGCTGATCTTGCGACCGTTGCCATCCATCCTACGCTGGCTTGCTCTCGCCTGTCTGATTGTCGCTTTGGCGCGTCCACAATTGGTAGATGCCCAACAGATTATCAAAGGCGAAGGGGTTGATATTGTATTGGCGCTGGACATTTCAGGCAGTATGGAATCGCTTGATTTTGAGCCGGACAATCGTCTGCAAGCGGCCAAGAAAGTCATCGAGGCATTTATTGAGCAGCGACCCTATGATCGCATCGGGTTGACTGTTTTTGCCAGTGAAGCCTTTGCGCAAAGCCCGTTGACGTTGGACCATGCTGTGTTGAATCGTCTGCTTGGTCAAGTCGAGTTGGCGACGGTGCTGGGCATTGAAGATGGCACGGCCATTGGCATGGGGCTGGCGACGGCGGTCAATATGCTCAAGCAGACCAGTGCGGACAGCAAAATCGTGGTGCTGCTCACCGATGGTGTCAACAATTCAGGGCAGATTGATCCGTTGACCGCGGGAGAGGCGGCCAAAGCACTGGGCATCCGTGTCTACACCATTGGGGCGGGCAGACCAGGGCAAGTGCCGATGCCGCAAAACACGCTCTTTGGGCAACGGATTGTCATGGTGGAGAGTGTTCTGGATGAGGAGACTTTGCAACAAATCGCGGACATGACAGGTGGACTGTTTTTCCGTGCGGAGGATACCGCAGGGTTACAGCAGGTTTATGACGAAATTAACGAGTTAGAGAAATCTGAAATTGAAGTGCGCACCTTTAGCCGTTATGAAGAGTTGGCGTGGTGGCTGTTGCTACCCGCGTTTGGGCTGATGGTCGTAGAGATGACGTTACGACGGACCGTGTTACGAACGTTACCGTAGGTCGGTGGTTAGTAGGTCGGTATTCGGTGTGTCGGTGAGTCGGTGGTTGGTGACTGACCTACCGAATACTGATTTACCGAATGCTGGCCTACGGAATACTGACCTATTAAATTTTGAGACAAATCAATGACTTGGGGACAAATTAACTTTTTATGGCTATTGGCTGTCATCCCTGTGGCAGTGCTGTGCCTATACATAACCTATCGACAACGCCAACGGGCACTCAATCGGCTGGGGAATCTGACGTTGATTACGCGGTTGAGCGAGAGCGTTAATTGGACAGGGCGCCGTTGGCAAACGTGGCTGTGGGTGATGGCGTTGTTGTTGATTGTGATTGCGTTGGCGCGCCCACAATTGGGCAGTGAATTGCAGATTGTGGAGCAAGAGGGGCTACAAATTATGGTGGTCCTTGATGTGTCGCGCAGTATGCTGGCTGAGGACCTACGCCCCAATCGGCTTGCACGCGCCAAGTTGGAAATATCCGAGCTGATGGATCGGCTTGGCGGTGATGAAATTGGGCTGGTACTCTTTTCGGGGGCCAGCTTTATTCAGTTCCCGTTGACATCCGATTATGATACAGCACGTGCCTTTCTCGGCGGTGCGGACCCATCGGTAATCTCACGCCCCGGTACGCTCATCGGTGATGCCATCCGCACAGCGATGAGCGGGTTTGATATACAATATAGCAGTCAAAAGGTCATTGTGATTATGACCGATGGCGAAAACCATGAGGATGATGCCTTGCAAGCGGCGCAGGAAGCAGCCGATGAGGGTGCGATCATCTACGCCATCGGCTTTGGTTCACCACAGGGCGAACCGATTCCGACCTACGATGGGACGGGGCAACTCACGGGTTATATCAAAGATGAAAATGACAATATCGTCCTCTCGAAACTGGATGAAGTCACCCTACAGCGCATTGCACTGGCAACTGATGGTCGCTACTTCCGTGCGCAGTCCGATGGCCGTGAGTTGGATGCGCTGGTGGCAACGTTGGATGGGTTGGAGAAGGAGATGTTGGAGACACGCTTTGAACCGCAGAAGATTGAACGCTTTCAAATTTTTGTGGCACTGGCAATTTTAGCCCTGATTGTGGCTGCATTGATTCCGCCTAGAGTGCTGGGTCAACAAAAACAGGAAAGTAAATTGCAAGAGCGTGAATCGCAAACCAACAAGCAGGCATCAAAGTCATTTGCGTCAACATCAACGCTAGTCCTTGTACTCAGCCTTGTGTTGCTCTCCTCCTGTAGTTTCGTCAACCGTACAGAGACAACAACAGAGCAGATTGATGGTGGTGAGAACGTTGTGTGTCGCGCACTTTGTGCGATTGAACCCATGGTCGGTTCGACACTGCGTGAAGGGGCGTCGTGCCAGCCCTGTGCGGAATCGGCCAGCCGTTTTGTTGTGGAGGGAAATGCAGCCTTTGAGAGCACATCATATAATGAAGCGGGTCAGGCTTACGCAATGGCACAGGATGTTGCGCCCGATAGACCGGAACCCATCTATAACCTTGCCAATACGCTCTATCGCCAAGAGGCATATACGGATACACAACAACTCATGGTCGGCGCTATTAACGCTGCACTTGCCACCAATGATGAGGTGTCTGAACAAGAGGCGGGTCAGAACCTGACCGCCTCGGGTTATTTTAACTTGGGGAATGCCTATTTTCAGCAGCAACAATGGAACGAGGCGGTGGATGCCTATCGTCATGCACTGCGTCAACAGCCAGATGACCAAGAGGCCAAATATAATCTTGAGTTGGCAATGCAACAGCTTCAATCTGAGCAATCGCAGGGGCAAGATCAGCAGCAGGATCAACAACAAGATCAATCTGATGAGAATCCTGAAAGCTCTGAGCAGCAACAAAGCCAAGATCAGAATCAGCAACAAAATCAGTCTAGTGAGCAGGAGCAGCAATCTCAAGGTGATGAGCAACAAGGCGAGCAAGAAGAGCAGGAATCCAGTGGAGGTGACGGTGAGGCGTCTGAGGAACAGGAATCTGAGCAACAGGCTGGAAGCGAGGATGCTGAACAGCAGTCTCAGGAATCTCAACAGGCACAAGCTGGCTCTGAACAACCCGTTGAAGGGCTGACCGAAGAGCAGGCGTTGCAACTGCTACGGGCGATTGGACAGAACACACAAACATTACAGGAGCGTCTACAGCAGAACATGGACGAGAGTGTACCGAGCAGCGCTCCAGAAAAGGATTGGTAAACCACGAACCGGATGATGTCACAGTTAAAATCTATTCTAATTGCACTCATATTTCTCGTGCTAGTTCCAGCAGGTATCTCGATGGCACAATCG
>JBCCFC010000182.1:0-14586 GCA_039029935.1 Chloroflexota bacterium | reverse complement strand
TGCAATGCTAGAGACGCATGATACCGCGCCACGTGTTCTTCGTATCCATCAGCCATCGGTCTCGCGACGTAGGTTGCTGGCACAACAGGCGGTGCGCCGTCAACTGGCTGATCAAGGTTTACTCGTCCCCACCGCCCTTGCATGGAACGACAAGACTGTTTTTCGCTGTGGAACCCATTGGGCAGAGTTGGAGGCACATATCCCCCATGCACGACGACCACACTCGACTGAGGTATATCTGTGGATCTTTGGCGCAATGGGGACACTACACACGGCAATGCGTCAGTCGAGTGTGCATGTGCCGCGTCCCGATGTCGCCACCTATGCCCCACCTGGCTCGCTACAACGCTGGCTCCCCGCGACCGAACAGGCCGTGCAGCATGACCTCGAAGCGGTTGAGGTTGCAACATTGCTGCGCTCGCTGGTTAACCAACTGCGGCGTCAATGGGTATCGACAACAAAACTGCCATCACAGTTGATTCATGGCGATGTACGCCTCAGCAATCTTTGCCATGCCACGAGTGAGACACAATCCAGCGAAACATGCCCCAAGGAAACGCTCTATCTCGACTTTGGCTTTATGGCAATGCGACCTCGCGTCTATGACCTGGCCTATGCGCTGGCGTTTTTGCTGTTGGCCGTTCAATTCAACCAGTTTGCCGAGTATGATGGCCTTGATGACTTTGACTGGGCTGTTGTGTCTCGACTTGTGGATGCCTATGAAACGGCTACGGGTATACGGCTGACGGAGGATGAACGGCAGGCACTGGTTCCCTACACGGCCAGTGTGCCACTGTATGCAGCGGCGTTGGATGGGTTTACGGAGGCTCCAGCAGAAAAGTTGAAATCGCGGGTAGGGTTTTTGGGGTTGAGTGCGTGGTTGTTGGCAAAGCAGAACGGCAAAGATAATTGAGAATTACTGCTCCAGTTTGTTTGATTTGACACCATATCTGTTCCATGCTAGGCTACTTGCGGATAGCTCTCTTCTTTCTGCACCGTTAAGTCCCACATTTTTTTACAAGCATCGGGGTCTGTCCTTTGTCGTGATACAATATTCAATTTGAATATTTTTTATAAACAAAAATAAGAGTGTTTTTTTAACAGGAGTTACCATGAACCAGACAGTAAATCGAGGGTTAAGTCGTCGCCAATTTTTGGGGTTGGTGGGTGCAGGTGTTGCTGCCACTGCATTAGTCGCGTGTGCGCCTGTCGCTTCGCCGGACGCTGGCGGTGGTGAGGCTCCTGCTGCGGAAGGGTTGACGCTTGCCCATTGGCAACATCACTCTGCTGGCCGTGCTGCGGCGGTGGAAGAGTTCAAGGCGCAATTTGAAGCCGAGAATGGGAATGTTACCATTGACTTCCAATCGATTCCTTGGTCGGACTATTGGGGTAAATTGGCATCAGGCGTTGCTGCGGGTGCTGGCTCCGCACCAGACATTTTCCAGATTCCAATGGGCTTGGTGGAAGAGTACATTTCCGGTGGCAATATCATTCCTGTGAATGATCTGGTTGTTTCAGGCGCGACGATTGAGGAAGACTATCTGCCATGGACCGTTCAGCGCGGCAAGAAGGGTGGCGACTATTACGGTCTACCACTGGATGCCCAGACGCTTGTCATGTACCGCAACAATGCGCTCTATGAAGAGGCCGGGCTGGATGTCAACGCACCTTATGTTGACCATGCCGACATGATGGAACAGGCGATGGCCTTGACCAAGAAAACCGATGGCCTGACCGACCAGGTGGGCTGTAACACGGGCTATTATAGTGCGTGGCAGACCATTCTCTTCCAACAATATCTACAGCGTGAAGAGGACGGCACCATGTGGGTAGATGAGAGTACCAACGAGTTGGTTTGGCAAGATTATCCAGCGGTTTTGGAGACCTTTAAGTGGTTCTGTACCCTCTCTGGCGAAGCCGATGATGATTCGTTCTTGGCCGGGCAATCACGGTTTGCACTGGGCAAAGTGGGTATGGAAATTGGGCATCCAGTCAGTCGTGGTGGCTTGCAGGTGCAGGCACCTGACCTGGAATATACCATTGTGCCATTTGCACCGCGCTCTGCGGGTCAACAGAACTATACAGGTGGTTCACACTGGATGTGGGTCGTGGGCAATTGGGCCGCAGACCACTCTGAGACAGCGTGGAGTTGGGTTCATTACTGCACCAACGAGGATGCACAGGTTGTGTGGAATGATGTCGCTGGGGACCTCCCAAGCTTTACAGGATTGGGTGCTGACGAACGCTTCCGCACCGATGACAACGCCATTGTCTGCATGGATTCGCTGGAATATGCAACACCGTGGGAATGGGTTGGCTGGGCCGAATGGGTCAAGGAACTGGGTGATGGTCGTGACCGTGTGGTTATCGGTGGCGAAGACCCAGAGCAGTCGTTTGACACAATGGTTGCCAACTTGAATAAGGTCATTGCGGATCATACTGTTTAGGATCGGTGAGTCGGTATTCGGTAGGTCGGTATTCGGTAGGTCGGTATTCGGTAGGTCGGTATTCGGTAGGTCGGTATTCGGTGCTGACCTACCGACCTACTGACCTACTGACCTACTGACCTACCGACCTACTGAAAAACTGGTGAAAAAGGAAAAGCCAACGTGACAACCAGAAGCCTGTTTGCTCGCAAGCGAATCAGCCCGCTACAGCAACGTGAAATCATGTGGGCCTATGCATTTTTGGGGCCAGCATTTTTTTTCCTGCTCGTCTTAATCGTCTTCCCCATTCTATTTGCCTTTTGGATCAGTCTGCATGACTGGAGCCTCATTCCACAGCCAACGCCATTTATTGGTTTTCGTAATTATATTGATTCCATCAGAGACCCACTCACGATCAAGAGCCTACAGAACACACTAATCTATACCATCGGGGTCGTCCCCGTCGGGATGGGGCTGGCGTTATTACTCGCCCTCGTCATGAATCAGAAAGGACTCCCCTTCCGTACATTTTTTCGCACAGTCTATTTTATCCCCGTGATTACGTCATGGGTGGCGGTTTCTTTTGTCTGGGTGTGGATGTTTGAACCACGTTGGGGATTTGTCAACGAATTTCTATCACTCTTTGGCATCAAAGGCATCAAGTGGCTGGCCTCACCGACATGGGCATTGCCCGCGATTATTATTGTCGCCATCTGGAAAGGGCTAGGCTTTAGCATGGTCCTCTTTTTGGCAGGGTTGCAAGGCATTCCACGTGAAATGTATGAAGCAGCAACCATTGATGGGGCCAATCGCTGGCAAAATTTTCGTTTTATTACATTTCCGCTGCTCAACCCGACCATCGTCTTCATTACGGTGACAGGTGTGATTGGCTCACTGCAAGTATTTACACCCGCCGTGATTATGACTACGCGACAGGGCGAGGCAGGTGGACCAATCAACTCAACGCGCGTGATGGTCTATCACATCTACGCCACAGCCTTTCGCTACAATAATTTGGGTGATGGGGCAGCCTTGGCCTTCTTGCTCTTTTTCCTGATCCTAGTCATCACAATCATTCAGTTACGACTGACCCAACGAGAAATCGAGTACGGATAGATTCTTATGACTCAAATCGCAACAACACCAGCAATGCCATCTGCACCAGCCGCAAACCGTTCTAGGCCCATACCAAGCGTTGGTGAAATCATTGGCCTGATTATTCTGACCGCTGGTGGCATCTGGATGTTACTGCCACTGGTCTGGATGCTTTCAGCTTCATTGATGCCGCTGTCCGAAGTCATCAAAGTGCCCCCTGTTTGGTTTGCACCGGACAAATACTCACCCGCCAACTATCTGGAAGTCTGGACGACTGGTGGTTTCTGGCGTTTCTTTGTCAACACGGCCTTTGTTGCCCTGACGATTACAGCTCTACAACTACTTACCAGCACGATGGCTGGGTTTGCCTTTGCACGCTATGAATTTCCAGGACGGACGGTCATCTTTATCATCATTCTATCGACATTGATGATTCCCTTTCAGGTGATCATGATTCCACTCTTTATCATGATGGCGCGGCTGGGGTTGGTCAACACCTACTGGGGGTTGATATTGCCAGCCATGATTACACCATTTGGTATTTTTCTGATGCGCCAATTTATGCTCGGCATCCCCAAATCGCTCCTCGAAGCAGCGCGCATTGACGGGGCGTCGGAACCCTACATCTATGGTGCAATCATGCTCCCACTCTGCAAACCTGCCATCGCCGCGTTGACCATCTTCACCTTTCTCGCCGCTTGGGACGACTTCTTGTGGCCGTTGATCATTATCAATAGCAAGGAGCTATGGACGTTATCCGTCGCCATGTCGCGCTTTACCGAGCAGTATATTGCGCAAACACATCTACAGATGGCGGGCGCCAGCATCATGTTTTTGCCCGTGTTGATTATCTTCTTGCTGATGCAGCGCAACTTTATTGAAGGCATTACGATGACGGGCTTAAAAGGGTAAGGCGAATCCACAGAAATAATTACCCATAAACACTTTCAGGAAGACATTCATGCATGAGGTATCCCACGAAGGATGAACGTTTTTCGGGCCGTCGCCCGACGCTCAGGTAGCCAACCTGAGATACTTTTTGGGCAACCATTCACCGTGCGGTTCTGTCATGTGTTCATCGTTCTGATACTGTGTTCATGACAGAAAGCGGTAATCTCGCTGAGTGTGGGGGCGTAGCCATTCAGCGTGTTTACGCGGAGCATGGGGATGGCAAGTGACATTGTCCTGAACCGACTCCAGGGGTCGGTTCCCTGCGCAATTCGCGTCGCCATGTTGGCCAGACGGTCAGGACGAACGCGCCCCTCCCGTTGCTCCCGTTCCATAAACCGCCGTTGACAGACCTCATCGGGACACTCACACTGCACATGCACCACGTTGGCGATGTCGAGCAGCGGCTTGAGGTCTGGCTCGGAGCGGTGGTCAAAGCCATATTCAGCAATGAGGCTGACACCCGCTTGTAACCACTGGGCAATGGTGCTGTAGAAGAGGTCAAACGAATTGGGGACAAGCGTTGAGCGCAATGTATCGGTTTCGATCTCACTGCGTGGTGTCTCCGGTTGCGCAAAGACCCATGTTTCGACCATACCCGCCTTGAGTGCATCGCGTGACAATAGGGGCAGGCCAAGGTTTTCTGCCCGAGCGAGTTCTCTGGCGAGGGTGGATTTGCCAGAGCCGGGCTTGCCAGCCACCAGGACGAACAGCGGTAATGGCGTATGGTGTTCTCGTTCTGGCATTGACAAATTCACTTTATACCCCTACGGAACGCTCATATATTCACAACAATATATTGCTCTTCCACAGAAACCTCATAGGTCTCCGCCACATACGGACCCTTTTGCCGTTCACCACTGCCGGACTGCTCGGCAATCTCCGCACCGTCAGCCACAGATACTTCATAACTTCGTACCCGCATCTTGGTTGGGTCCACCCACGACAGCCCTGTCCGAATGTCAAACTCCCAGCCATGCCAAGGACAGCGCACAATTTCATTGGCGCGGCTGTAATGAAATTCGCCCGGCTTGGTGGCCTCAATCAGCCCCGATAATCGGCCTTGGCAAAGCGGTCCTCCCTGATGTGGACACTGATTGCGCAGCGCAAAATAGGCCCCATCAATGTTAAAAATCCCCACAGGGCGGCCACCGACATGTACCACCTTGCGCTCACCAACTGGAATCTCGTCCACCGTCGCCACGATGTATTTCGCCATTTCTCTCCTCCATTTGAAGGTAGGTCGGTATTCGGTAGATCAGTATTCGGTAAACGGTCTCCGACCCACCGACCCACTAGACTTGTTCGGAATTAAGCCTAATGCAACTTTGGGTTCAATTTAATACATTAATATTGTCATATCGCGCTATGCAAAGCGATTTATGAATTTGATCCACATTGCATATATGAAATAATTCCGACAGCCATCTTATTTCCGAACAACTCTAATGCTACGCAAGGCGCGAGCTTTTGCGTTATTGGCTGACAAAGGCTATTCGTTGCCTGAATATTAATCAAGAAGTATATGTCTAGTAAGAAACCCTATATATCTGTCTATGTTCGACAGCAAATAGAGGAAAGAGGCGTAATCGTTGTGCGTACTGTTTGACGTCTCGTCTTTTTACAGCAAAATTACTACATGTGGAACAAGAGAAAAGGGGATGATACCTCTTGGCATCATCCCCTTTTCATTTTTTTACCGTTACAATGACGTATGGTCATACACCTCATTGATACTCTCAACCAAATCATTTAGCCGTGCAACCTGCTCACGGATATCGTCCTGCAGCCGTTCCGCACGATCACTGCCGACGCTCTGTGCATCAATCAACTGCACTTGGCTGTATATTGTGGCGAGGGAGGCAACACTCTGGTCCAGTTGCAAATGCGCTTGTGTCATCCGGTCTCGCAACTCGTTCATCGACTTCAATTGTGTTTGCTTCGTGGCAAGCACTTTCTCAATTTGGTCTTTGATATCAAAATTGCGTTCGCCTTCCAATTGCTCTCGTAATTCCTGCATCTCATGAGGCAAGGCGTTTAAATCTCGCGCCAATATTTCATCGGAGCGATATATATCAATCCGTTTTGCAAGCTGATAGATGTTAGTGACCCAATCAAAAATTTGCCCCGCTGTATCTTCAAGACGGTCTCGCATCAATCCTGACTTCTGCTGCGCAATCTGATCTTCAATACGCTCTTGATATTCTAACGCCTGCTCTACATCTTTGCGCAGTTCTTTGTCACCAATGGCATAAGGGTTAAACTGCTCTTGGAATAGCTGCAACAACACCTTCTCGTTGTTGGCGCTGTCAGTCAAGCTCGAATAGACCAATAACCCAACACCCGCCAAGCCCAACAGTGGCCATCCTATGCGCGGCCACCACACAAAGGGTTTGGGTAGCAGGAAGGTGAGAATGATGGTTAACGCCAATACAAGGGCTGTTTCCCAACGGAAGATGGCATATTGAACGAGTGCGCTCTGGGCTTGGTTTTGCAGATCAGTACGTGTAATAGTCATGTGTAAATATATGTATGGATTGACGGTTTGATAGATTTAGATAAAAACAATGGAAAGTATCGCAGGTTGGCTACCTACGTCACAGATAGCCAATCTGTGATACCGGTTTATACTTTCCTATGCGAGAACAATGGAAAGTATCGCAGGTTGGCTACCTGCGCCACAGATAACCAATCTGTGATACTGGTTTATACTTTCCTATGCGAAAACAAATTTAACCGCAAAGAATGCAGAACACTTTTTAGAATGAACAAATCGTAGGTCATCGCTGTCTGTGTGGCACTCTTCGTCAAACCAAGAGCATCACGCTGATAGCGATGACCTACGATGAAACTATCTATATGCTAAAACGCTCTGCGCCCTCTGCGCTCCCTGCGGTTAACTCTTTGGCCGGATAGGACGATAATTAGTCCAAGCCTAACTTCTTGCGGCGTTCAGCCAATTGCGAGTTGAGCATGCTACTCTCCAGCACATCATCTAGCTGTGCATCCAAATTGGCGGCACGCATCTCGCTGGCAGTGGACGCCTTGTCTAAGCGTGAACGGATACTTTCACCAATACGACCGATGTCGTCATCGCCGATGCCGCTTAAGTCATCCAACCCTTCCATCACCTTGACGGTCTTCTCTTTGCTCTTGGCAAGCTCAAGCAGTGCAGTCAACTCATCACGTTCCTGTTTCATGGTGGCAAGACGTGCCTCCAGCTTAACCTTGGCGTCGAGAAGCTCTTGGAATTCTGCCTGTTGACGTTCCAACTGCCCTTCGTAGGTTTCTACCAAACGCTGAACACTGTTCAGACGGCTCTGCGTGGCAACCGCTGCGCCTTCATTGCCTTCCATCAAGAAGGCATCAATGGCACGATCCAGTTGATTTTCCTTTTGCTTGTGCTCATCCAACTTGCGCTGGATTGATTTGACCTCACCACCAACGGTTGCGGCAGCGTCGTTCAAATCGTCCAGATTGTCCTCAACCTGACGAATGTACTGGTCAATGACCGCTGGACTGTTGCTCTTCAACGCTTGGTCCATCATGTGATGCAGATTGGCTGAAATCAGCGTTGAGAACTTTTGTAAAATAGATGCCATAATAGTTTTCCTCCTGTCAAGATTGACAATTTTTGTAATTTATTACTCTGTTTTATTGAAGATAGATTTATCACTATCCTTGATTAACAGTACGTATAAGTGCGTTTATTTGTTTCAGAAATCATGTTTCACATAAGCTTTTATTGTATTTTTTATTGTTTGGTGAATTTGGAGATTGTTATACTTTGCTTTGACGAATGTATCGCTCATGTGAAACACAACTCTATGAATCTCATTATAACGCAAACCAACCAAAGTGTATGACTTTACGCTGACAAAATCCGCGACAAGTTCCTGACAAAGGTGACAAGTGATTAGTGACAAGTGATTAGTGATTAGTGAACAGTGATTAGTGGATGTTTATAATCACACCATCACACTATCACACCCCTACACTATCACACCCCTACACTATCACACCCCTACACTATCACACCCCTACACTATCACATCCCTACACTATCACACCGTCACATCTTGTCACCCATCCAAGGCACGTGCCTCTTTAATAATCGCCAAAATCGCCTCGGCGTCATCTTTAATGCCGCTGCTGCGGAAGCCGACCATTTTATCTAACTCCTCCAGAGACTCTGGTGCAACTTTAGAGAGATTCTTCATAAGTGTGTTGCTGGCGATGGCATAGCTCTTTTGTCCTTGGGTGATCGATTTCTTTTGACGCATCTCTTGCAGCTTCATATAAATACGTCGCTCCACTTTGGGCGAGACAGCCTGTGCCTGGGCATGAAATGCCTCACGGACTTTGGCCTGTGTTTGGACTAAATTGGTACGTTGCTCTTGAAGCAAGGCATCGTCGCCATCGTCCAAGGGATTGAGGTTGATCAAGTCAAGGATGGTTGGACCATAGTACTGGAGACGCTGCATCCCCATGCCCTGCATAGCCCCCAACTCGTCTAGGCTTTGCGGTCGGACTTCGGCAATACGCAACATTAGCTCGTTACTCATAATCACATAAGGCGGCTGACCTTGCTCATCGGCTGTACGACGACGCCACAGCCACAGTGCCTTCTGCAATGCTGTGTACTTATCGCCTTCGGCAGGTGCTTCAGCCTCACCCTCTGCATCAGGCGAAATCTCTGGTTCGGGTCCTTTCTCCATCAACTCAGGGTGTTCAACCAGCCATAGCTCGGCCTCGGTGCGCCCTTTGACCGTTGCGGCGAGGACAGGATACCCTTGGCGTTCATATTGACGTAGCCGTGTATCTTCGAGCAAACTGTCAATATAGTTCATGACCGTTGCTTCACCCATTGCCTTGAGGCTACCGTGATGGCGAGCCTCGTTGGGCTTGACTGGGGCACGTAAGCTGCCTGTAAGAATCCGTGCGAGACCGCTACGACCAACTGGTTTGGGCAGGCTGACCAGACAGTCGATGATCATTGGCTCGACATCAGCGTCATCGGGCAACGTGTGTGACAGGTCTTTTGGCTCAGGAATATCAGGCTTAATGCCTGTGCAGCTATCACAGACTTTACATTTGTTGCGCGGGGGGCTACCAAAGTGTGCACTGATGTAGCCATGACGACAGGTTTCGGCAGTGGCATAGCCGATGATGTCATCGATACGGCGTTGACCGAGTGCGGCTGATTGGCTGAGTAGCCGCTCCAGCCGCTCTTGCATGTCATCAGGCTGTGGCGGCATCTCGATGAGCATGGAGCGGCGACTGCCTTTGACTTTGATAAACCCCTTGGCCTGCCAGTCGAGTAACCATGCTTCGGTCTCGTGCAACGGCCATCCGAGAAAGTCCGCAATTTGGCTGGTTTCATAGTTGGCGCGTTTACCTAGTTTTAAACGCAGCCCTTTGATGAGTTTGACAAACTCTGCATCCTTTTTGACAGCCGCAGGCACTTTTTGGGGTAAACCGATTTCGATTTCACGGGGGAAGTCAAAGCTGCGACTGAGCAGGTCGGCGCGCTCCAGCATGCTGACGGCGACACGCACAGTGGTTTCGTCGGTATTGAGTACCTGTTTTAGTCGTCGCGCATCGACAGGACCAATGGCTGGCTCTTCTAACAGGCTTGGGTCAAAACTCGGGTTAAAATTAAAGGTGATTTCTGGCTCATCCGTCTCAACACCATTCTCAGCAGTATCTTCAACGCTCTCTTCCCCTTTTTGTAAATGTACCCCCAACTGTGTTGCGACCGCTTTATACACCTTTTCCAAAAATTCATAGGTATGCTGATCGGACTTGCCCCAACGACGCAGATTGGCCCAGTCGTTGTTGCTATAAAAGAGGACACCCTGGCTTGGTTTGCCATCACGACCCGCACGACCAACTTCCTGATAGTAGGCGGCAAGACTGCGTGAAGGGTGAAAATGGACAATAAAGCGAATGTCCGATTTATCAATACCCATACCAAAGGCGACCGTTGCCACAACGACACGTGTTTCATCGTTCATAAAGCTATCTTGGACAGCCCCACGATCCGACAGCCCCGCATGATAGGCTTTAGCGGCCACGCCTGCCTCGACCAAATTGTAAGCCAACATCTCACTTTTGTGGCGGCTGTTGACATAGACGATACCGCTGCCCTCGGTTTCACTGACAAATTTGGTCAGTGCGCCTAGCTTTTCCTCTTCGCTGTTAAAGCGCAGTGCCGACAGATGCAGGTTGTCACGGAAGATGTCGAGTGACATTACCTGTGGTCGGTCCAGCGTTGGAGCGATCCCGGTCTCCGGATTCTCACGCTCACTGCTCATGTAATCAACAATCTCATCACGCACACGCGGCGGGGCGGTTGCAGTCATCGCCAGTGACCTTGGGTTGCCAAGTTCATGGCGCGCCTCTTGGATGAAGAGATAGTCAGGGCGGAAATCATGTCCCCACATGCTCACACAATGGGCTTCATCCACCACAAAAAGGTCCAGCCCGGCACTACGCAAGGCACGCAAAAAGGCACGTTGACGCAGACGTTCGGGGGCCGCGTAAATCAGCTTATATTTGCTTTGTGCAATGCCCTCCATCCGTCGCTCTAGCTCTTCCTCTTCCAACGTGCTGTTAATAAAGGTAGCCTGCTGGCGGGCGTTGGCGGGTAGGCTCTCCACCTGGTCTTTCATCAAGGCAATCAGGGGGCTGATCACCAATGTTGCTTTGGGCAGCGTCAGTGCGGGTAGCTGATAACAGAGCGATTTACCTGCACCTGTCGGCATCACGGCCAGCATCGAATCGCCACGCAGAATCGTCGCGATGATCTCGACCTGCCCAGTACGTAGCTTCATAAAGCCAAAGTGACGCACCGCTTCTAATTTAATGTCACGTTTTTCTTTACGGTCCACTTTGATTGACTCAGGTCCGCTGAGATTGCGGTAGAGTTGTGCTGCATCGATGACAACACCATCTGTGCCATCTGTCACTGTTAAATTGGTAAACGGTGACAACGATTGTTGCAGTTTTTGCCACTGTAGCTGCTGACGACGGGTTAATTCGACATCAGCCGCTGCTGTACTTTCTTGATTTCCCAATGCATGGTACAAATGACGTAACTGTTGCAGTTGTTTATCCGTAATATTAGCAGGAATACCACCACCCATACGTTGAACATAGTTGTCAGCCGTATCTTGTTGACCTGCTTGACGCGCTGAGCGTGCCAAGGTCAGATTCACCTGTAAATCACCCGGGCGCAAGGTCAAATAGGCGTCAGCCATATCCTTTGCATGATTAAATTGTCCTAATCCAGTATAGACCTCTATGGCGGCACTAATCGCAGCACTGTTACGTTTATAGGCTTGACTGATATCATCGACCACGGCCTGAGCATGAGTCTCATAGCCCGCTGCCAAGAGTGTCTTGGCCTCAAGGGCTTGGGTAGCAACCGTTGTGCTACGTCGTTGTCGGCGTTCGATTAACTCGAGTGCCTGTTGATAGTCCTGTTTGTCAAGATGGGCACTCGCTTGATAGTCGAGCAGAAACAGGAGTGGGCCATGCTCCTCGCGCAATCGCCCGACAAGATCGATCAATTCATCTGGATTCTCTGCCCATATTGCAACATAGTCCAGTAGTTGTGAGCGTATATCCGGCGGCAAACTGGCTAAATGCCCCGGTTCTAATTGTAATGATTGGAGTATTGTCTGTTTGTTATTGTTCATTATGTACAGTTAATTGTTTGTGTTTTGCCCAATGATACAGGCAATATGCCGAATAAATTCGGCGCATGTTATGGTAAGTGCGACAAAGCGTACCAAGTTTAACCTGATTTATCAGGTTTTGCCTATCGGTATAGGGTTTCAACCCTATGTTGTAACCGTGTTTGGGTGATATGTACCTATCTATTGTTATCTGGTATGATTATCACCGTAATACTTACGTATTAGGAGGGGCTTGAGAGTTCAAACCCTTATAAACTATCAGTGTAATCTAACACCTAATTGTGTATGTTCTACATCCAGAACAGACTTGCGGAATCAACACTCTCTAGTGCGGGTCGTACACCAGAAATCCGGCATTAGGACCCAGAGGGTTCCCCTGCCTAACTCCGCAATTTTATACTTTCCTATACGACAAAAAATATATGTACCTCCTATTATAAAGGATAAAGAAACCATTTGCTAGTTAGCAATAATGCAATCATGCGACCAGATTATAACTATCGAGTATAACTGTTGAGTATAATTTATGAAAGATACAGTCAAGAGCTATTACCTATATTACTTAAGCAAGCGTTGCCAAGAAGAGACAGCGAAATATCGTCAGGGCAAATCCTATGATCAGAAATATTGTTATGAACTGTTTGCCTATGCCCTGCGTGACAAGCATGATCTCGCATGGACATTGCTCTATGAACGCTATAGCGGTCAGGCCGAACGGTGGGTACAACGCCATCCTCTCTTTGCCCAATGCGAGGAAGATATCGACCAACTGGTCAACGCCGCGTTTATGCGTATGCAAAAGGCGATTCCACCCGAAAAGTTTGAAAATTTTTCCACTGTGCAGCAGCTATTACGTTATCTGCAAACCTGTATTGATGGGACGATTCGTGACCATCTCAAAAAAGTTCGTCAAGAAAAAAATAAAGTTCATCTGGATGATGTTGCCTATGAACTTTCAGACCACGGCGCAAGCGGGAATGTTGCCATGGAGGAAGGGCTGTTTCAGGAAGATTTTTGGCAATGTATCCAGCAACAAATTCGTAACGAAAAAGAACGGCTATTTGTTCTCGGCTGTTTTGTCTATGGCATGAAACCGCGCGAATTATCGGCCCAATATCAGGATTTCTTTCCGCGTCCGAAGGATGTCAACATTGTGCGTAATACGTTTTTTGGACGATTGCGTAAGCCCCAGCATATGAGTGCATTTTTGGATTGTGTGGGGGATGAGGGGGCGATGAGCTTGCTTATGAATTAGTTGCGTCCCCGATTGCGATGCCACCGATTGCGATGCCACCGATTGCAAATCGGTGTCTAACATAGGAAGCACGTTGAAACGTGCTGGCGTTGTATGGTGAAGGTCATGGTGAAGTGCTAAATAGGTCGTATGGCTGGTGTCTTGAAATTTGGGTTGTTTGAGGTTTAGTGGGGTGGACCTATAGAACAGCATTAGGCTCGTTCTGGCATTTTTGCAGCTACCTCTGGAAACGCTATGTCTGTTCTGAAAAGTTTTACCAGCGAAAAGCGCAATTTGAACAGATTTGAGCACTATATTGCACCTCGACTAAGGGGCTACCCCACTAAACCTCAAATACCCGAAATTTGAAACATTCTCTAATAATCAGAACAGACTTATAGTCTGTTTCCTGTTACAGACGCCGATTTGCAATCGGTGGATCGCTTAAAGAATGAACGCGCTCGAAATAATCACAAAGGAGAAAACATGGCATTTTGGCGCAGTTATGTCCATCTCGTCTGGGCAACAACTAACCGAGAACCGCTGATTCACGAGGCATTAGAAAAAACATCTCTACGCACAAATCGTCAGTAAGGCATTTGAACTAGATGCGTATATTCATGCCATCAACGGAATGCCAGACCACACACATGTCGTTGCGTCGATTCCACCCAAGCATAGTGTGTCTAATTTTGTGAAGCGGTTGAAAGGAGCCAGTTCTCATTTTGTCAATAAGGTGCTTGCTGAGGAATTCCGTCCTGATTGTGGACGGCTTGACTGGCAACGTGGCTATGGCTACTTTACATTGGGGCAAACACAGCTTGAGCGCGCAGTTGCCTATGTTGAAAATCAAAGGACACACCATACCGATTTTTCAACCAACGGGTGGTTGGAACGATATACGGACGTGGATGAGGGACCGCCGGAATTGTATGTAGAGAAGAATTCGGACGAAAAGCGGCCTATGCGTCTGCGTGAAGAAGTGATTGTGTATAATCCGTTTGGGGAGTTGCCATTTTGATATTTGATTGCGGAGGATGAACTGCTGATTATAGGCCACCGATTGCAACACCACCGATTGCAAATCGGTGTCTAACACAGGAAGCACGTTAAAAACGTGCTATTGTTGAAAGAATACGCATCTCAAATTAAATTAGCGTGTAAAAACATACTAAATTGT
>JBCCFC010000181.1:0-14615 GCA_039029935.1 Chloroflexota bacterium | reverse complement strand
GTTCTGTTAGATTGGATTCTGTGTTTTGCATGATGTCTATTGTTTCATAGGATAGGATAAGCCAGTATCACAGATAATCAATCTGTGATACTGGTTTATCCTTTCCTATGCAAGGACAAAGGATAGTATCGCAGGTTGGCTACCTGCGTCACAGATAACCAATCTGTGATACTGGTTTATCCTTTCCTACGCAACCTATGAAAGGACAAAAAATAGTATCGCAGGTTGGCTACCTGCGTCACAGATAATCAATCTGTGATACTGGCTTATCCTATCCTATGAAACAATAGACATCATGCAAAACACAGAATCCAATCTAACAGAACTTGTTACGCTCATCGACGAACTTGCCCCCAACAGCACACCGGAAGATATAGGGGACATGCTCTGGTTGTCCTATCAGATTCACCGCGTCAATGGTAAAGATGATACACCTATAGAGCCTCTGATTGATGACGTTGAGCAACACCGACCACAGCCAAGAGAGCAGCCATCAACCAGCCAACCTAAACAGAATGATAGCCCTCCGCCGCCACCGATAGAGATTCCTGACCAACCGATAATGGGCAACAAACTGCAACCTGATATCAGCGATAAATATAACATGGGACTGTATACAGGGATTGAAGGCGGTCATGTTGGCAGTGGCATGACCCTAGAAACGCCTAGTGTCCCTGTGTTGCCCGATGCATTGACCATTATGCGCCGCTTGCGACCGCTCAAAAAGATGGTTCCCTCAAACTATCGCATGATGCTTGACGAAGATAAAACCGTACAACACTCAGCGGAAGCTGAACTCCTCCTGCCCATACGAAAACCTGCTGCTGAACGCTGGCTGGATGTGGTGTTGCTCTGTGACCAGTCGCCGTCGATGGTGATTTGGGATGAGCTGATTGATGAATTTCGTCATCTGCTGGAAAAGGTCGGAGCCTTTCGTCAGATAGATTGTTGGGCAGTCCGCGTTTCAGAGGCAAGCAACGAACTGGTCGTTTATTCATCTCACAAACGGTCTACACACCACCGGCATCACTGGCGTACACTGATTGACCCCAGCCGCCGTCGATTGATTGTGGTGGTCAGCGACTGTATTGCCGCCTATTGGAGCGATGGGCGCATGGCAAACAAACTGGAGGCGGTGAGTAAATATAACACCATTGCCGTGTTACAGATGTTGCCCAACCCATTGTGGATGCGCACAGGCATTGACGATGCTGAGTTGGTCGGTGTACGCACGACAACGCCACTATGCCCCAATCATCTGCTGGAACCGCAGCCCATCAAGCTATCTCAGGGTGTCCTACTGCCCATCATTACATTAGAACCAGAACTATTGTCGCCTTGGGTGAAGACTATGCGTTATGGCAATGATGCATGGATTGCGGGCATGTTGTTGCCACTTCAACCACCGCAGCCGGTAGCAGACTCTCCCAATCCAAATGAAAACAACGCCACTCACACCGCTGATGAATTGGTCGATATCTTCTTTGCCACTGCATCCCCAGAAGCCCAAGACCTTGCCATTTATCTCTCGGCCATGCCTCTAACACTTCCCGTCATGCGCTTGGTTCAGGAAAAGGTGTTAACAAACCAACGTCAAGTCCATCTTGCCGAATTCTTTCTAAGCGGTCTAATCAAACAGTTACCCACAGAAGACCCCAACGATTTGCAATATGAATTTGTTGATGGTGTTCGTGACCTGCTTTTAAATGAAGTGCGTATCAGTGAAGTTACGGAGATGCGCAAAAAAATATCGGGGTATATCAAGGACCATCTGGGGAATACCATGACTTTTCTCTCTTGGTTGGGGATGCCAGCGCAAACGGGAGATATGGAGATTCTTGATAGTCATATTCCTTTTGCACATGTGGAGGTGCAGGTGTTGCGGCGGTTGGGGCGGGAGTATGCAAGGTTAGCGGATGAACTGGAAACAAAAATTCGGCCACCTCTGGTGCCAAGAATACCGCAAGACTTATCTCTTGTGGATCTATATCAGCAGTACCTAAATGGCGAGCCACTCGATTTGTCTTTTTTATCAGAAAATCAATTGGTTATATATGATGAAGTCAGACAGAAGATCGTTTACGCGCTTCAACGGGGCAGTTTAGATCACGCACAAGCATGGGTAGACTTTGCATGGGCGATTGCTTACGATACGGAGGACGATGACCATATTGCCCACGCCAACTGGTGTAGTGCTATTTTTTATAGTGGTCATAAGACTCGTCGTGCGGTTGATCATCAAAAAAAGGCCATTGATCATTTTCGTCGTACCAACCAAACCTTTAACGAAGGTCGTGTAATGATTGGTTATGCCAGCCAGATTGCCTTTTTGGGTGAGTTAGAGGTTGCAGAGAAGGCAATTAACCGTGCGATTGTGTGTTTATCTCCGTGGCCGAATTATAATGATTGGCCGACCATCTATCTAACGCAGTCTCAGATATACTTGCAACAAGGCCGATATCAAGAGGCCATTGAAGCAACGAGGGTAGCTGAAAACGTTACCATAACATTTAGTGAAAATTACCCAAATGAATCAGTTTATTATACGATATATCGTGCAGAAGCCCTCTTGAATCGTGGTCGTGCTGCAATGCTGAATTATGATGTACAGTTAGCATACGATAGTTTAAATCATGCTCTTGTGCTAGCTGAAACTCATAATGCTGTTGAAATTGCAGGGCGTTCACGTATAAATATGGGACGACTTTATACGCTCCAAGACAAACTTTTTGAAGCTCTAAAATTATTTGCTCACGCTCGTGAAAATTTTGAGTCTACAGGTGTGCAGGTTCCCCTCGCTACCATATTACTTTATGAAGCAGACCTTTATCAGCGTTTGATGATGCCTCTTCATGCCCGAAATGCAGCTATCAAAGCCGCGCAAGTATTTAAAGGTGAGGGTATTGTTAGCGAGAGTGTTGACGCATATCTGGTCAGTATAGATATTGCGCTAAACAGCAATGAAAGAAAGCGCGCCCGCCACTATTTACAGGATTCTGAATCTATTGTTCAACATGCACCACAGCACTTACAACTTCTTTGGCAAAGCTACAATGCACATCCCATGCTTCAACGGGCAGAACAGCAATATCAAGAAGCCTTGAAAACAGTTGATGAAGCCTCCGCTAAACTGACTGAGTTGGGTTCGATTCAATATGCATTGAAGACCCGCTTAATAGCTGCCTCTTTGGCGATAGAATTAGAGGAAGTTGACGCCTTTGAACGCTATGAGTCCATTATGAACGATGCCCATCGACATGGCTTCACGCACCTAGAGCAAGATGCCTGTATTCAATTAGCGCGTTATCAACCACCCAAAGATGCTCAAGGGACGCTCCGACGTGCAGCCGATATTTTGGTGCAGACACGTCAACAGATGCCTGTAGCAGAGTTGAAAGCAAATTTATGGACGGGGCAAGCAGACATTTACGTACAACTTATTGAAGCACAGTTCGAATGTGATCAACTACTTGATGCTACACAAACGCTCATTGAGGCAAAAGGAGGGCTCTGGATTGATTTTACAAGGAGTAAACCAGAGTCCACCATCAATGAGAAATGGATACGTACCCGTGCAGAATTAGCCCATTGGGAAGATGAGTTACGGCAAGTAATCCAGCAGAACAACCCAGAACACCTCCCGTATCAAAAGATATGTAGAAAACATATAGAGCAGGCAAAGAATACGCTTGCGATAGCATCCAGAACACTTAGCCGGAATCAAACGTCCACAGATGTTATATTATCTTCCTTACCAACAATTGCAGATATTCAAGCACAATTACAGGCTGCTCAAAACCATCAAACATCATCTCAATCAATTATTCTTGAATATTTTGTAGGTACAGAGCAAGTTTATGTTTGTGTGATTCCACCAGTAGGTGATACTCAATGGATATCACTAGGCAAAATAGCCGATATAAAAAATTTAATGACAAGATTTGAGATGCTTATAGTGGCGATAATGAGAACAGGAAATTCCTACAAACGAGAACAAATACTAAGTGAACAAAAAATTACAATTGATAAGGTATTATTCGATTTATATCAAAATCTTATCGAACCTATAGAGCATGTCATTCATAAATCATCAATCAACAAACTAATGATTGTACCAGATCAGTTTTTGTTTTCCATACCTTGGGCTGCATTATACAATAATGAAAGCTATTTAAGTGATCAATACCAAATTATACTCTACCCCTCCTCCGTTCTACTCGTTCTATCTGCTGCTCAACATACGCAAAAATTGAATGCCGCAACATCACAACAATCGCTTATCCTTGGTCATGTTGGTGAGCCACCTCTACGTCACTTACAACAAGAATTATCCCAAATCACACAAATCTTACCAAACGCAACAAAGATTAGCTCAGCCCAGATAGCAGACTTTGTTTGGGCGGAACCACCTCTATGTATTCATATTGGCGCACATGCATGGGTCGATTTGAATGCGCCTCTTTTTTCGAGAATAGATTTGGCTGATGAATCTCTTTTTCTTGCTGATATTTTAAATTTTGATTTAGAGGCAACTGATCTTGTAACATTAAGTGCCAGTGAAACAGGTGTAATCCCTGAATTAGGAGGCGTTACCTTATCGTTAGCTGGTGCATTTCTGGTTGCTGGAGCGAAGACAGTATTATCTAATTTATGGCCTGTAGACGACCAATCGACCTGTTTATTGATGACTCAATTCTATCAAGAATGGAACAAGACCCATGACGTTGCCGATTCCCTACAAGCAGCACAGGCACACGTACGCGCCAATGGCTATGACCACCCCTTTTTCTGGGCGGCATTTCAGGCGTTGAGTCGGTGAGGTTGCGGATTAGTGGCTTTGTCCAACGTCGCAAACAATGGCATGAATGTCGTGATGACCCAATTGGCTCATCTTTCCAAATGGTTGACGTTGTACCTCAAATACAGTATAACCGAAATCAATCAGCGTCGTCATAAGGGGGACGATTGATGACAACACAAACGGTAGCAGTTCAGTTACCAGAGCCTCTACATCAACGGCTTCAACATCTTGCAACCATTACACGTCGTTCGCTTGATTCACTTGTGATTCAAACGTTAGATTATCATGTACCAACGTTACCTGCTCATTTACCTAAAAAAGCACAATATGCATTTAATAAATTATAAAAATTAGATTATGATGTGCTTTGGGAAATTTTCTAGATTCAATATAATTCAGATAAACAGCAAGCGTATCGGTTATTGCAGCAAAAGAATGCGCGAGGCATGTTGACTGCGAAAGAAAAAGCGGAAATGGACATACATTTGGAAGTAGTGGACCTGCTTACGTTACGGAAAAGTTATGCCTATGTGTTGTTGAAATGGCGTGGCTATCAACTTCCAACACTGCAAGAGTTAGAAATGAAGTATTGATGTCACCGTTATAAACTTTGGCACGTTGATAAAGTAATCAGTTCAGTGTTTTTGTGGATGGTGTGTAAGCTTTAACGAAGGCACTGGCTCTACTCCGAATCAATTGTATTTCTTCTTCTGTAAAAGGGGCGACGTCCCCTGTTTCTGCATCAATATCGAGAAACCCCATACGCACGGGCGACAGACCAGGCGTCTTGTAAATCACTAACATTTGCCATATCAATTTATCTTGCCGGGGTAATTTCGGGTCCTTTGCACTGTATCCCGTACTAACATAATGAGAAAGATAGCCATTGGCTTTTCTACGAGCGTCATCTGCGGTGATAATCGTTTTCAGGATTGTACCAGAGTGAAATCCGTTGAACACTCTGGGTAGTTGTGCTGTGTTTATCATTCTATAGCAAAAACGGTTTGAAAACCGGAATTTTTCGTAGGCATCTACCACTGTAAATTCGGTTTTGAAAATTCTTGGTTTCAAACTGAACTGGCTATAGTACTTCCTATTCATGTTAGATTCATCCACTGCTGGCTCGTTGAGTAACTCACTCAACTCAATGGGTTCAACATCTTCAAGCAATTTTGTAAGCCGCTCCAAGGCTGCGAGACGATTCTCAACCGTATCTTCAACATTCTCCTCAATCGGTTGATTGTACTCATTCGGCACAGGTGCATCGACTGTCAGATAGTAATTCACGACCTCAGTAATGGTCATATTCATGGCAGCGGCTTCCTTGATTACATCTTCATAAATCGATTCTGCAATCGGAACCATGATTGTCTTTTCCATATGTCTCTCCAAATGTTGAAAAGAAAACCGCTGGGAATTTACGGATACCACACCTTAATATCCGGCACGCGCTCAAAATCCCGATCATTTGTCGCCAAGTGTTGAATCTTTTCGCGTCTCATCACAGCTACAATCAACGAGTCATTTGCCATCAAACCATGTTGTTCTCGGTGAATGCGGCTGCCATGCAGGTCTTGATGACTCACTGGGAGAATATCAAGACCAACCCGTTTGAGGTCACGGAGAACTGTTTTATAGCGATTGAGTTTGGGAATAATCTGCGGGCGTTTTTTGAGAAATGTTGCCGGATTGACCTTATCTGTCAACCCCATCTCTCTAATTTCTTCTACCATAATCCGATGGATTACATCAGAGACGACATGCACCGTTGTATGCAATGAAATAGTCTTTTTGAACCCATGTTCAAGTAGTTCTCGACAGGATTCATGATAAGGTGATGCTGGCTGTAGTGCATAAACAATCATGTTTGCATCCAGCATCACATCATCATCTTTTGGGATCAGAGATAGGTGTTTTTTCATAAAGTTTATGCCAATACTTTCTCGTGATTTTGTCGTTCAGTTTGAAAGATGATCTTATCCTTCTCGTCCGCATCCTCTGGACGACTTGAACCATTTGTTGCAAAATACAACATGTCTGCACTTGGCGTTTGAATGCCAAGATGTCCATTGTTCGTCGATTCATCGTCGAGCAGCGACTCATCCAAATATTCGCTAAAATCAAAAGGCTCAATATCGTCAAACAATGTCATCAGACGATCAAATGCCGCCTCTCGATTCTCCACCGTATCCTCAAACGGCTCTTCATCCTCATCCAACATCTCATCATAACCATCATAAATCGTTGCGCTCGTCATCAGATACGACTCAACCACACGAATCAACGGCGTATTCGTCTCCTTTGATTCTTTGAGCAAATCGTCATAAATCCACGCGGGTACAGGAACCATGCATTCATCAGCCATAAAACACCTCCATCAAGTTCAAAATCAATGTCCATCATTATGACATCGTATTGAGGTTTTCCCAAGTTTTTGATGCGAGGAAAGGTTGAAAAGTTGAAAGGTTGAAAGGTTGAAAGGTCGCAGTGTAGACTATTCAACCCTTCCACTTTTCAACTTTTCAACCCTTCAACCCTTCAACTCTACCGCGTCACAATCGGCAAATACACATCAACCTCACCCGTCGGTCCCGTAATTGGCACAGAGGTTGGTGTCGGTGTCACCGTCGGGGTGGGCATTGACACAGGTGTCGGCGAAATGGTCACGGTTGGCGTTGGGGTAGACGTATTCACGGGGATGGCGGTTGGTGTCGGGGTTGGGAATGTTGTTGGCACAGGCGTTGATGTTACTGTTGGTGTCGGCGTTGGTGTGACCGTTGCGTCCACTTGACAGGGAAAACTGGACGCTTGATTGCTGAAATCCGATTGGCTGTTGCCGTTGATGGCGACGACCATGTAATACTGTTCAGCAAGGTCGCAGGATAGGCCGCTGTCGGTAAAGGTGGTGATACCGCTGGCGACTGTCTCATGCGTTCCCCATGCGCTGGCGGTGTGGTTATAGCGTAGGATGACAAAGGACGTTTCATTGTCGCTGTTGTCTTCCCATGTGAGTGCGATGTTGCCGTTGCTGGCGATGGTGGCACTCAGCGTAGTGGGTGCGTTGATCACCAGCTCGGGCGCAGTCGCAAACTGCTGGTCACTGGCGGCGGAGACACTGCTGCCATCAAATGCCTGTAGGACATAGTAATAGGTCTGGCCCGGCTCCAAGCTATCGGCATCCACATAACTGGTCGTTGTGGCACCTGCGGTGTGAATCAATGTCCATTCGGCTTCTTCCTGATTCCAGCGCCCAACATAGATGCCCTCAATGGCAGATGTTCCTCTGGCGACATTGCTTGGCAGCGTCCACGAGAGTTCAATGCCAGTGGGACCAGTTTGTGCTGCAAAGTCGGTAGGCGATGGCAGGTTGGGACATTCGACCAATGCATGCACGGTGTTGCTAAAGCCGCTTTCACCGACGTTGTTGCTGGCGGTCACGCGATAGCTATAGGCGATGTTACAGGTCAAGCCACTGGCAGCAGGTGTATCGCTGTAGCTGGTTGTGTCCGCGGCCAGTGTCGTGATGACTTGCCAGGTGGAATCGTCGTTGTTCTTTTCGCGGCGATAGATGTTAAAGCCCAGTTCATTATCGCGTAATTGTTCAGCCCCCCCTGTCGGTTGAGCCTGTCGAAACCGCCCCCCTTCGACAGACTCAGGGGTCTGAATGGTTACATTCTCGCTGGTGTCATTCCAACTTAGATCAATCTGGTAGTCATTGCCATTGACCACAGGTGCGACATTGAGCAGATTGGGGTTGCTTGGTTCGGTGGGTGTATCCGGTGATGCGTTTTCATCGGTTGAACCACTATAAACAGCATAGGCCGCGGCAAAACCGATATTGGATGTGCCATACTTGATGCGCATATAGCCTTCCTCACCCCAGAAGGTACTCCATGAGTTACGCATGATCCAGACACCCTCGGCGTCATCCCAGCCCACAAGGACCACTGCGTGATTGGTTGGGTTGACGGAGTTGGGGCAGAATGCACTCTCGTCTGTCTCAAAGACACCACTCTTATAGTCATAGGTTTCTGTGCCGACACACATGGATGTAATCACCGGACCATAATCCTGAATCGCCTGTTTGATGTCATCCACATAGGCGACGCTAAAGCGGTCTGCTGGGTTGACATAGGACCAACTATCCAAGGTTTCATAGTGGGTCAATTCGTCCGGATCAAGACAGGCCGAATCCTCCCCTTCATAGGGGAAATCGCTTTCAAGAATGCTTCCAGGACCTGTGTCATGGGGGAATGAGCCAAGGTCTGTAAAGTAATCAAAGGCAAACCAGCCACCATTACACGACCAGCGGGTGGTAAAGAGCGCATCGCCATTGTTACACGAAATCAGATATTGTTCGGAGAAGTCACGTTCATTGCCATCCTTCTGCTTCACCACAGCTTCCACCACACTGACCGTGGCAAAGGCCCAACAGCTACCACACAGCCCCTGATACTGCACAGGCGTACAGTAGTCGTTGCCATCGGGATGATTGCACCAGCTAAAGGCATCTGGTAATGCTTGTGATGTCGCCGCAGGGTTCACACGGGCAGCGACGAGATTGCCACTGCCGTTGAATGTGTTGGGGTCCGCCGTTGGTGGGCGGTCATTGTTTTGTGGTCTTGGCTTGGGCGGGCGGACGCCATCAAACTTTCCGACAGTTTCGACATGGATGGTGTAGGTATCCTCAACATTGCCCTGCCCATCGCTGTAGATTAGCTCTAAAGTCGTGTTGCCTGCGTTGATGGGGTCGATACGGAACACCTCGGTCGCCAGTTCACCAATCGAAGGCTCGGTGCGATCTTCTTCGATGATGGAGATACTCTCCAGTGGCAGCAACACGGGTGTACCAGATTCATCCTCACCCAGATTGTCACTGACGAGATACCAGAAGAAGCCATTTGACGGGATGATGGGCAGACGAATCGTCAGATACTCACCTTCACGCAGGCGGACACGGGACTCATGTTTATCCAGATCAACGCAGACCTCGATCTGGTCCTTGTCGGGGTTGAGGACCGACTCCAATTCGTCTCCATCACAGCCCCGTGGCGGCCATGTGATGGTGCCAGCAAAGTTGCTATACGGGCTATAGAGATCGTTGGGTTGATTTGCATGTGCTGGGGTAAAGCTACGCACACGGAAGTAATAGGCGGTGTCCTCCATCAACCCTGTGACGGTATAGGTTGTGGTCTTCTTATCTGCCGTTGTCGCTATCGGTGTAAAGGCGTCGATGTCCATCACAGTCTCGGTGCGCGCCATGCGTGTTGCCGCACCGCTATCCTGTGCCATGCCAATTTCATAATAGCCACCATCGTCTTGGTAGAGAATCGGTTGCCAGCGCAGGACAATTGTATCCGTAGCAATGGCTCGTGCTTTTAGGCGGCGTGGCGCAATCGTCTGCGTACTACGCCAATCGAGGTCAAGCGTATCGGCAAACACTTGGCCGGGGTTCGCTCTGGGCACAATGCTGTTATAGCCAAAGTCCAGTGTGGTCAGGTTGGATAGGTTGGCAAGGTTGGGTGGGATGTTGTCGGTGAGTTGGTTGCTGCTCACAATCAATGTATGCAACTCACTTAATCCCCCCACATCATTGATGAGCTTACCGCTGAGATTGTTGGCTGCTAAGTCAATGGAAACCACATTACCACCCGCACAGCCGATACCATACCATGAACAGGGCGTGTTCGTTTGCAACCAATCTGTGTTGCTAATCCAATTAAGCCCCCCCATCCGGTTATAGAGCTTTGTCAAAATTTGACATTCATGATTGGGCATTTCGGTCACGTTGAGACAGCTAAAGTTATTTTCGATGACGTTGATGGTCACAATGGCCGCTGATGAGTTTGCCACACCGTCGCTGACACGATAACCAAAGGTGACTGTGCCTGTCATGTCGGTGGTGGGTGTGTAGACAAACGCCCCATCCTCATCCAAGGCAACTGTGCCATCTGTCGGCAAGGTATCCAACGTGGCAGACAAGCTATCGCCATCAGCATCAAAATCATTGCCTAACACACCGGAGGATGGCATCGAGAGTACGGTATTTTTATGTGTGGTGAAGGTATCGGCAACCACTATCGGCGTATCATTGAGGCTTGTGACGTTGATGGTGACGGTGGTGGAGAGAGAATCAGTTGTGCCATCATGCACGTAATAGGTGAATTGGTCTACACCAAAGAATTCGTTATCCGGTGTATAGCCAAACTGCCCTGTGTTGGCAAGCGAGAGGACGCCATGTGCCACATCCGAGAGCAGAATGCTTGTGAGCGTGTCGTTATCGCCATCGGTATCGTTGGTCAACACGCCAGGCGTTGCGATGTTGAGTGGCGTGTCCTCGTTGGTGGTGTAGGCATCGCTGACAGCCACAGGCAGGTCGTTCACGCTGTTGATGGTGATGACAACGGTGGCCGTGATTGAATCTGTGATATCGTCCGTGACATAATAGGTGAAGCTATCCAGGCCATTGGCGTTGGCATCGGGTATGTAGTCAAATGAGCCATCAGTGTTGAGGGTGAGTGTGCCACTGATGGGGTCGCTGGCAACAATGGCGTCGATGGTATCATCGGTATCGGCATCGCTGTCGTTGGCGAGGACACCTGGGGCAGCTACGTTGAGGGGCGTATCTTCGTTGATGCTGTAGGCATCATCGACCGCGATGGGGACATCGTTGACCGCGTTGATGGTGATGTATACGGTTGCGGCCAATGAATCCGAGAGCGTATCCGAGGCATAATAGGTGAAACTATCCACACCTGATATGCCCGCATTGGGGATGTATTCAAAGGAGCCGTCGCTGTTAAAGGTCAATGCACCGCTGATGGTCGTGGTCAGCGAGATGGCCGTGAGTGTATTGTTGTCGGCATCGGTGTCGTTGCTGAGAACGCCAGTCGCGACAACGGTCAACGTCTCATCTTCATTGGTGCTATAGCCATCGTCCACGGCAACAGGCGCATCATTCATGTTGATAACATCAATGGTGACGGTGGTTGCGACAGAATTGCTGATGGAATCACTGGCAACATAGGTAAAGCTGTCACTGCCCACATAGCCACCAAAGGGTGTGTAATCAAAGGAGCCGTCACTGCTGAAACTCAATGAACCGTTACTGACGTTGGACATAATAATTGCTGTCAACGCATCACCATCGACATCATCATCGTTCTCCAACACGCCAGTGGGACTGACAATCAGCGTTTCGTCCTGATAGGCGAGATAGCTGTCAATAGTTGCCGTTGGTGCATCATTGACCGCGACAACCGTGATTGTCACCATCGCCGTATCGCTATCCGTGCCATTGTTGGCAGTATAGGAGAAAACTTCTGTGCCATTAAAGTTGGCGGTTGGTGTATAGATAAATGCACCGTCATATTCAAGCTCGATGTCGCCATTTATCGCGGCATCATCAATCGCAATCACCCCTAGTGAACCGCTACCTCCATCATCGTTGGCAAGCACACCGGATGTAGAATTCACGGCCAGGATGATATCCTCGGTGGCCGTATAGGCATCATCTGCGATTGCTGGTGGCAGATAGGCCGTCGTGTTGTGAGAAACGGATGCGGCGTTGTTCGTCACATCAAAATCGCTATCAGTTGTGGTAATGGACACATTGTTGATGATGGTGGTGAGCGCACCGTGCATCACGTCACCATAAATTGTGATGACACCTACCGCTCCTACATCCATGCGATCAATTTTCCATGCATAGTCCGCACCAACCATCTCATCAGCACCAATGCCATTGTCAACCCAACCAATGGGTGAAATATCCGCTGGCAGAATGTCTGTCATGATGATATTGTGCGCAACACCAGGGCCATGATTGGTAAAGTGGAGCGTATAGGTAATCATCTCACCCTGTGTTTGAACGGCTGGTTCAACCGCTTTGGTGATTTCCAGATCAACGGTGTTGGCATTGAACCAAATGCCACTGGTCGATGAATAGTGGCCTGTAAAGAGGTCCATATCGCCATCATCATCAACATCGCCTAGTTTTGCTACGGACCCATCTATGCCAGGGCCGCTTGTATTTGCTTGATTGCTGGGCGTTAGGTTGCCTGCACCATCGTTTGTATAAACGATAAAATTCCCCGTATCTTCCACGCTTACAATGACATCGAGAATGCCATTGCCATCAATGTCACCCATTGCGACGTGGCCGGGCAGCACAGGATCACCCAAAAGCTGGCTTGAATTCGCAAATCCGCCCCCTGCACTCCCCATCCAGACCACATCGGGGTCATTCTTGCTGCTGACATAGGCATCAAGCAAACCATCGTTATTCAAATCTCCCAGTGTGACACTGCGGCTGTTGACGGCATCATGCGTCAGTGGCAGATCAGCCCCCATGCTGCCTGCATGGTCTGTGTTGAACCACACTTTATTGGCATTATCTTCTATCGTTTCAAAGATATCAAAATCGCCATCGAGGTCAAAATCACCAAAGGCGATGTCCGTCGTTTTGGTTGCACCACCAAACGGGGGTAGTTGTGTCCCAAAAACGCCCGTACCATTGCCAAGATACATGGTATTACCGCCCGAATAGTTGGCAAAGATGACATCCAAGAAACCATCGCCGTTGAAGTCTGCCAGCGCAACGGCTTTGCTGTTGGTGTTGGTGGCAAAGGTCTGTGTGAGGCTGGTGAATGTGCCAGAGCCATCGTTGATCCACACTTCATTGGCCGACTGCACATTGGCGACAACCGCATCCAAGTCGCCATCGTTATCGATATCGCCCAGCGCAACATCATAGGAATCCCCCGCCCCCAATGCCTGACTGGTGTCGTTGAATTTGCCAACACCGTTATTAAACAGCACCGCGTTGGGCTGCCCATCCCCATTGGCGATAAACATATCCAAATCCCAATCGCCATCCAAATCACCAAACGCCGCGCCGAGAATGGCGTTGTCAACGTTCAGTGCTTGACCACTATCCACATAAACACCGCCACCTGCTTGCGATGCAGTGGCAACGCCTGTGCGGAACTGCCAAACATAGGGGTGTGTCATCGACAGCCCTGACGTCGCTTCCACATTTTTCATCAAAGATACATGGACAAGCTCACCCTCATGGAACCCCGTTGATGCCGTAAAGGAGATGGTGTCGTTGGTGGTCGCTTGGGTGATTAGATTATGGGTTCCAGTCATCAACCCACTTTGCATCCCGTGAATCACCAATGTCGTCGAGTTGACCGTTGTCGGATTAATCGATTGATCGAGCTTGGCAGAGATGTCGGCATTGACGGCCACATTATGGCGATGGGCGTCGGGGTCCACTGAATCGACGCTTGGCGGGGTTTGTGCAGAGGGTCGCAGGGCTGGTGCTGGGTTTGTTGCTGCGTTTGTTGCTGCGGTCAAGAATACGGTTGAGCAAAGAAGACAGAAAAAGAATGGCATGAGTTTGGGGAAGCGGGTCTGGTTGCGCGCTGAGTGACTATACACTAAAGAAACTCCTTTGATTGTTAGCGAAAAATTTCATGTGAATACAATTATAGTAGCCCAAATTAAATGAAATGGCATCATGTAAATGTTGTATGGCTCTATTTTTTTGATGCTACCTGTATATAAACGTAGTATCAAAGAAGATGGCAGGCGGGCAAGCGAAGAATCCTACAGATGTATCATGATCGCTCGATAAAATGTTGTAGGTATTTAAAAAATCAACCACCCTACACAGTCATTATCTCATACGCCATCAGATTGGCCTATGGTATAATGAGCAAAACTAATGTGCAAGTTGCAGCATGCAACCTGCAACTTGTAAAAAGGAGCAACTAATGCAAATGCAATATCCACTAGAAGAAAAAATTGG
>JBCCFC010000180.1:0-14617 GCA_039029935.1 Chloroflexota bacterium | reverse complement strand
GTGGCGCTTCAGCTTACCGCTATCGTGCCGTCAATGGCGCAGCTCACTTAGCCACTTAAGTGTGGAATCCTGCCAGCACTGCTCATCAGCAGCCTATTATTACTGGCAATCATTGCCTATCTATTGCGTACCCGTGAAAAAGTGATGGCCCTGGTTGCGGCACTCTATAGCGCGTTTTGGGCCATTTTTTATTGGCAGATAGACCTCACACAACCCGTGTGGACGCTCCCCATCTTCCCGATTTCGATTGACATCTCGACCCCGTTTACATGGCTGAGTCTAACGTTTCAAATTCAGCCCGACAACCAACCCATGCTGCTGACCATCTATGCGTTGGCAACCGTGGCCTTTGCGTTGGCAACCCGCATTAGCCAAGGACACGGGTTTGTGCCCTTTACACTGGCTATTTTGGCAGGCTACAGCGCATTCTATCTACTTGAATCCGGTCCCATCTCGCCACCGCTGTTGGGGCCGCTCTTCTTGGTTGGATTTACCTGCGCTGGTGTGTTTGTCTTTCAATTAGAACGACTCAACCGCCCTCAATCCGGCAATGCCAGCGGCCCTCTGCGTATGTTGATTCCACCTGCACTCTCTGTGCCACTCTTCTTGACGGCTGCATGGTATATTGAGTTAATTCCGCTCAACTTGCAAGCCGAAACCACAATGGACATTGCTGTGACACCCACGGCAGGACTGTTATTGGCAGTTGGCATGTTGCTGCTCTTTGCACCCGTGCCACTTCATGTTGCCCAACCCGCCATTGCCCAAGTTGCACCACCAGTAGTCACAGCGCTGCTTACCATCCTCTATCAATTGGCACTGCTCTTTTTGTTTAACCGTGTGATTGTCCCCTATCCCTTTGTCTATGAGGAAACCGCGTTGGCGACGTGGCTAATGTGGGCGGGTATTGCAACCGCCACATGGGCGGGTGCAGCAGCAGCAGGCACAAAACATCCGGGGCGTTTATGGGGCTATGCTGCGCTGCATGATTGGGGCTTGATTATCATGATGACGGCGGTCATGCCGCCATCCGTGCGCAACTGGACCTTAATTCTTTCGCTCTTTGTTTTGCGAGCAGTCAGCATGTTTACCGCAGCCGTTGGGCTAGGCATCATCGAACGACACGTGGGCAACCTCGAACCAGAAAGCCTCACCGGGGTCGGCAATCGACTGCCTTGGAACACGGCGGCCTATTTGCTCGGCGGTTTGGGCTTGGCGGGATTCCCGCTCAGTGCAGGGTTTGCCGGACATTGGTCCGCCTTACAGATTATTGCTGGTGGTAACGGCTGGGAGACAGCTACACTCATCCTGCTTGCCTCCTGTGGGGCGATGGTTGGGTTTGTGCGCATGGCTCGCCTCTTCTTTGCGCCACTCAACAACTATGGCGTCCGGCCAGAAGGACCGATTAGTGTTATTTTTGCGCTGTTAATGCTGCTTTTGTCTGTCAGTTTATCTGTTGTGCCACAAGTGCTGGATGCACCGATTACACGGATATTGACGGCCTTTAGTGGATAATTGCGGTTGATTTACTTTGTGATAAGCATTCGTTCAATAATGGTTCTCATCTCTTTCAACACACAAAGAATTTGCTTAACTTCATCAGTTGCTGCATTAAATCCACGATGAACCGTATATGCCTTGCCTTCTAAAACAACAAAAAACCACATACGCCCTATCACATAGGCACCATAGAGTGGCTGTTCATCCTGATTCAGGATCTGGGCGACAACCATAGCCACCATAAGCTGCCCCAATGGGTCTTTGTATTCAGTCTCTCGCTTATACTCATGCAAGAAGAAGTAGTATCTTTTGGGCGAATGACGGCCTTGGGCTACCATAAAATCCACTTCGCCAGAGAGTTTTTCGTTTTTGTAGGAAATCGACAGTTCGCGTACCAGAAATCCACGATAAGCGGTCTGTTCAAAGTTGACCAGTCGGAGTAGTGGTGCGATAAAATTGGCGATTAGCTCTTGCTCATTCCAGATGTAACTACGCTTTTCTAGCGGTGCGCGAATATATTCCAACCAGCTAAGTTCAAACTCGGAATGCTCACAGGTGACGTCGATCCACTCATCCAATAATGTACTTTCATCTTCTGGATAGATATCGAACTCTTCTTCAACTTCCTCAATAGACCAGCTTGAAAATGATTTCATAGACGCTTACCCCTTCTCCAATGCTTCACCTGTCTGCACGAAGACAATCTCAATGGTAACGTTTCGTTCCTCATCATGATAGGTCACTTCATACTTCGCCCGATTCTTATCATCAATCTGTTCTGTGAAAAAGACCAGCCATGCAACTGACCACCCCATCTTTTTGGCATATTTAGCTGTCTGCACCAGCGCCTTTTTGTATTCGTACTGGCCGCTAAAGCTCTTCACCTCTAGCCCATAGATTTCACCCGCGTGATGAATCAGCAAATCAATCTGCCCATTTCCAGTCGGAAACTCTGGGACCACTTGACCGCCTTTGGGCTTCATAAAATCAGAAAGATATTTATAGAGATGAAAGTGAAAGGTGGCTTCATGGACATGCAAATCGGCGCGTAAGGGCGCATTTTTTAACACTTGTTGGCGATTTTTCTGGAGATATCCTTCATACAGTCGCAAAATATTAGGGACATTGAGTGAGGTTTCGTTGATGATGTTGTCCATCTCAATAAAAGGAGCATGAAGTTGGCCTAATCTGCGAAACATTTCCCGTGCAAACGCGTTAAATAGTCGTTTTTGGACAAAAGGGTTGGGGAATTTGGCATATTGATCGGCGTCAACTTCTTCATAGTCAATGACACCATTCATATAGAGAAAATTAAGTTCCTCATCGTCAAAACTAAAGTCAACCTTGTCGATGGTTTGAAAAAGCTCAATGACCCGCTCCTTGTATTTCGGCTCACGCGCTTTCTGAATCAAGTTGGTGATATTTGCGTTGGGCTGAGTATTGCTGGCATGACTATAGGTGTACTCAAATTGTGCCATTATGATTGGTTGCGTAGGCGTTGGGTTAAATTTTTCTTTTTCTGTCATCAACTCGCCAATCCAGCAAGTTAATCCTGGTTGTCCTCGCACTTCATAGTAAACCCGATCAATCACATCCTGCTCGATGATTTGCCCCCTCTCTTCTATATATTGATGAAATAGGTCTTTGACTTCCGCATAGGTCAAATTGGGAATCTTCACACTCCGCTGAATGTTGAAAGGGGAACCGCTTTTATTTTCGATGCCCAGAACGCTGCGTACACCGATGAGGGCAACACCATGTAATAGATAATATTTCTCAGCGGTTGTTTTGTCACGTTGCTCACTGCGGTGAATATAGATATTACGAAAAACCCCAGCGATGGCTGTGATGATGTGAGGTTGTAGTGCGTCAAACTCATCCATAATCAGAATAAGCGGTCTTTTTAGCACAGCATGAGTGAATATCTCACTGAACTCATATAAATTTTTAGGCAGAGGGAATTGCTTTGGATCAATTCCTAATTCTCTCAAAATGCGCGAAGTAATAATACTGGCGACTTCGTTGGCATCACTGAACAGTTTCAAATCTTGTAAATTGACTTTGACAGCATCAATCCAGTCATACTCCGCATTCTCGCGTATCCGCCACAATACATTTTGTAGCACCCACGTTTTGCCCGCCTGACGTGGTGCCCATACAGTAATGTAGTGACCGCCCTGTGCTGGCTCCTCACCCATCACCTCGTTAAAGGCTTGATTAATCAGCTCTGTTCGTGGGACATGGTAATGGCGTTTTTCATCTACCGGTCCATAGGATGTAAATCTTGTCATAACTCAAACTCCGTTTGCATACCGCGTGAAATTTATAGTTGTATTGTCTCAATTCAATCTTCTCTTACCCGAATCATTAGAGTTGTTGCAAAATAAACTTGATGGGGGCTCGGAGGGCTTCCCAAATCCCATGCTATTACAGAAAGCCTCACCCAGAGGGTCCCCGAACAGGCTGTATTCCGTGCGCTACAGCATACTTCAGTATGATTCCTGTGATAGACACCGAATTGTATTCGGTGGCATTCGCTATTTTGCAACAACTCTATTATACCATAGCCACCGACCACTGCTGGACTGAATACCGCACTATCGTAGCAACAGTGAAAGTTGCGCTATCCAGAATCCTACACAGAGAAAATCGCACCGTAGATTAAACGAATGCTGTTGGTCTATCAACTTCCATCTGAACGACGCAGCCATTTATGCCAAATGTCGCATGTGTCTTGCACACACTTGCCTTACACTCTTACTGGTAATTCTTAATTTTGACGAAAGGGAAGTGAGATGCAAGAACATAGAGACTATTCTTGGACAAAATGGTTAGCACATGGGACACGAACAAGGGACATCGGCGTTCGCGTCCTCATGACCGGGTTGACGACACTGGTCATCATCGCCCTGCTGATTGCCAGCATCGGTGCGTTTGGCCTGTCCTCAATTCATGCACAGACTTGTAATGAGTTGCTGACCGATGGTGGTTTTGAAACGGATGGCAATTGGTCAGCTACAAGCGCGGGCAATTATCAGCTACTCTCAGACTACCGTGTGCGCAGCGGTGTGCAGGCAGCGTATCTAGGCGGCGTAGACAGCGCGCAGGATACCCTCAGCACGGTATTGAGCATTCCGGCAGATACCGATGCCACCTTTAGCTTTTGGTGGCAGGTTGAGAGCGAGGAGAGCAGTTCAGATTGGGATGGCATGAGCGTGATTTTGGCGGACCTTGCAGGTACACAGTTGCAGACATTGTTGTCTGTCAGCGATGCCAATGCGACGGACGACCAGAACCCAACCTGGACGCAAGCGACGATTGACCTGAGTGCATATGCTGGACAGACTGTCCAGATTCAATTTGTGGTACAGACAGATAGCTCGCTTGTCACCGATTTCTTTGTTGATGATGCTTCGTTGATGTCCTGTACACGGGCAACTGAGCCAGATACTTCTGAGCCTGTCACCAATGAGCCAGATACAACTGAGCCGGACACAACTGAGCCGGATACAACTGAGCCGGACACGACTGAGCCAGATACATCTGAGCCGGACACGACTGAGCCAGACACGACTGAACCAGATACATCTGAGCCTGTCACCAATGAGCCAGACACGACTGAACCAGATACATCTGAGCCTGTCACCAATGAGCCAAATACTCCTGACGAGACACAGACCGAAGTCCCTGCAACGGACCCACCAGCAGAAGAGACAAACACAGGTCTGAATACAATTTATCTGCCAATCATTGATAATGAATAGGAGGTCCGCCATGAACAATCAAACTAAAGTTGAGCAAAAATTACAAGATTCGTCCTATCGTCTGCCCCAGCTAGGGTCCCAGTTAGGGTATGGCAGAACGCTAGTGTACGCGCTTATCGGTGTGGGTATCCTAGCCCTCAGCCAGTTTTCGGCGATGGTATCGCCTACAATGGCCGCACCGCCCAATCAAGGGACAATCACGATTCCCACAACGACACCCACACCGACTGCGGAGCCGCCAGCGGTAGAGCCCACACGCATTCGCTTGGTTGGCCCTATCCAAGCGCAGGACGATGACAACAATGTGTGGACCGTTGCTGGCGTGGCAGTTGATGTTGCGGATTCACGTCTTTCTGAGCGCGTCGGACCCGCCATTGTGGGTGCGTGGGTTGCGCTGGAAGGGGAAGCCGATGGCAGTGGCGCCATTGTCGCGCATCGCATGAAGGTGTTGCCCGTTCAACGTTATGTCCTGTTGAAGGGAACACTCACAGGTGTTAGCGATGCCGAACTTCATATTGGCGGGATTGCGGTTAACATCGACGCTAATACACGCATTCAAAACACACCGGAAGTGGGTAAACTCGCCCGCATCCGCGCCGAGTTAGAGGATGATAATTCTATGTTGGCCGCCTTTGTGCAGGTCCAGCAAATGCCATCTGATGGGGATGACGGGAACGATGGGGATGATGGGGATGATGGGGAAGAAGACGAGGAGGATGAAGATGAGGATTTAGACGATGATCCCGTTGTCCTTGTCGGTGTCATCCAACAGTTGCCTGACAATGATGACCTCATCGGCCAATGGGTCGTCAGCGGTGTCACCGTTAATGTGGATGAAGAGACACGGGTGCGCCGTCGTATCGGTCCAGCCTTGATTGGCAGTTGGGTACGTGTTGGGGGTACAGGCAGTAATACGGCAAGCGGCGCAAGCGAAATTGACGCCCGCCGTGTCCAGACCATCTCTAGCCGTCCCGTCCACAAGCTTTATGGTACGGTAGACAGTATAGGGGATGATGCGATTACGGTCAGCGGTATCCAAATTCTGCTGGATGAGGAAACCGTCATTAAGGGCAACCTAACCGAGGGGACAGCAGTCAAGATTCAGGCCATTTTGGTTGATAGCAACGGGCGCGTCGCACGACTGAGCCAGATTGATGTCAATGGTCAGTTGAAAGCACTGCGCATTGTCGTGCGCCAAAATGACGAGGGGAATGGTGAGAACCCCAACGGTGAATTCCGCTTTATTGGCCTCATCGACGCCCTACCAACGGATGCATCGAGCGATGTATGGATGATCAAGAAGCTGCGCGAAGGCGATGAAGCGCAACCCATTGTTGTGACAGAAAACACCGCAATCTATGAAGAGAAAGCCTATGTTGACGTTGGGGCAGAGGTGCATGTTGAAGGCTACATGGATGCAGAGGGGACATCAGTCGCCACTGAGATCATTGTTCTGGAAGGCGCAAACGAAGGCGAGGATGATGAAGATGGCATCTACATTGAGCTGCTGGGTCCAGTCGAGATGCTGCCAGCGGATAACACGTTGGTTGGCGATTGGATGGTTGCGGGACAGACGGTTAAAGTCAGTCCGTTGACTGAAATTGACATGGGCAACGCCGGGAGTGATGGCATTATTATCCCTGGCACACTGGTTCGTGTTGCGGGCTATATGAATGCGGATGGTGATATTCTCGCGCGCAAGATTCGCGTCAAAGAGGTCTTTGACGCACCCAACGACAACGATGAGCTTTATATCCAAGGTGAGGTCGAGTCACGTCCGGCAGCCACGACAACAGGCACATGGATCGTGGATGGTGACCAAGTTGAGGTAGACGAGAACACACGCATTGACGAGACCTATGGTCCAGCCGTGATCGGGGTTGTGGTCAAAGTCATCGGTGTGCCGCAGCCGGATGGCACAATTCTGGCGGGACTGGTCAAGACCGTGCCAACTGATGAGGCCGATGATGTCAACAACATCTACACACGCATTCAAGGCATTGTCGAAGGGATGCCACCAATCGGCACAATCTCCGGTCAGAGTTTTGGTGAGTGGAAAGTAGTGGACAGTGCGGGGGATGAGATTCGTGTCAATGTAACACCGTTCACCTTTGTTGATGAGCAACATGGCCCTGTCAATCTTGGTACACCCGTCGTGGTCGAAGGTGTCCGTGCGATTGATGGCAGTATTGTCGCCTTCCGCATCGCCAGTGAGCGCGTTGATGAAGGGCCAGAAACGTTGACCTTCCAAGGCATTGTGATGGAAGTGCCGGACAGCAATGATGGCACAGGTTTGTGGATTGTACAGAACAATGTCGGGCGCTTGCGAGTGGTCACAGCAGATGCCAGCACGACCTTCCCTGACGGCATTCCGGCCATCGATAGTCTTGTGCGGATTCGTGGTCAGTGGGAAGAGAATGACGCCATCCGTGCGCTCGAAATCGAGATCAAAGAAACCGAGCCAGTAGACATCTTTGAGGTCCGTTTCCAAGATGAGATTATGGCCTTACCGGATACTGATGATTTGCAGGGTGAATGGCAGATTGGTGACTGGACCGTGTTGGTGGATGAAGCAACGGTCTTTGAACTCTTTGGTGGTGAATTTGAAGTGGGCAAGACCGTCATCGTCGAGGGTATCTTTGAACCTGCCAATCTTTCACAGCGTAACGCACAGGTTGATGAGCCAGTGCGTGATGGCGTTGTTCGTGCATTCTGGATCAAAACCATCGAAGAGGAGCAACGCGATTGGGTTCGCATTTCAGCACCAATTCGTGAACTGCCCAACAACGCCAACCTGCGTGGTGTCTGGCGGCTGGGGCAATGGGACGTGGTTGTCTCGCGCGAAACCGAACTCAAACGTCATGCGGGGCAGTTTAGAGCGGGGCAAGTGGTGTGGGCCGAGGGCTGGTATGCTGGCGAGGGTGAATTCCACGCTGTGCGCATTGATGCCACAGGCGAGAACGCACCCAATGCCGAATGGACCCGCATCCAAGGGCATGTGCTGAGTACACCTGTTGACGCCAATGGCAGCATCGAGTGGACAGGCACATGGGAGATCGACAACTGGATCGTGATCTCTGGTCCCAACACCGAGATGAAACTCTACAACGGTGATTTTGTACCAGGTGCGTTTGTCTGGGTCGAAGGGCATATCATCCCCGATGAGGATAACGCCTATCCTGACGCAAATGGTGTGATTGAGGCGGTGTGGATGAAGACGCTTGAGCAGCCGTAGGTCGGTGTGTCGGTGTGTCGGTGTTCGGTGTGTCGGTATTCGGTATATCAGTTATCGGTACATCATTATGTAAGGCGACATTGAGTGTGCCGGATCGCTCGTAGCGGCTTGATATATCAAGCCCGTCTATCTACTACAGCGGATTTGGGAGGGGGAGCGGATTTTTACCGTGTGCGGAGACTAAAATCCGTTCCCCCTCCTTAATCCGTTGTAGTATTTTTGATCAACGCCATCGACGTTCCCCTGGCAACGGCCACCACCAGCCCACCACGCAGATGCCTAGCGCGATAACCAGCACACTACACACCACAACACCCGCCTGAAGCCACCAATTCGACTGCATACTACCCGCCGCCGTTGCGCCTGCGGAGAGCGATGTCCACAACAGGACAGCCAACGTCACCAGCAAGAGTATCACCGATGCAATTGCCCCATAGCCAAACCAGCGTCGTCGTTGCAGACGGGTGCGGATGGGTGTCCAGCGATAGCCGGGGAGTTGGCGGCCCTCGGTGAGGGTACGGATGACTTCGAGGGCAGTCCGACGAACATCGTCGTCAACATCATGCAGATAACGATTGAGAGAAATAAGCGAGCGAAGATACAGCTCATCGTCCTCAATCTTGATTTGACCGAGCGCAGAGGTCGCTGACTCTCTCACACGCCAGTCCTCACTATCCTTGAGGGCTTGGATGAGGGCATCCACCACCGCTGGGCTTGCTTCCCCTAACTCTCCTAGCGCAGACGACGCTGACCGTCTTACATCATGATTACTATCCTTGAGGGCTTGGATGAGGGCATCGACTACCGTTGGATTGGCTTCCCCTAACTCTCCTAGCGCAGACGACGCTGACCGTCTTACATCATGATTACTATCCTTGAGGGCTTGGATGAGGGCATCCACCACCGTTGGGCTGGCTTCCCCTAACTCTCCTAGCGCATAGGCCGCTGACTGTCTCACACGCCAGTCCTCACTATCCTTGAGGGTTTGGATGAGGGCCGCTGGGCTGGCTTCTCCTAACATTCCTAGCGCAGCGGCCACTAAATGTCTCACATGATCCCCGAGTAACAGATCATTACCCCCGAAGGCTTGGATGAGGTTATCGCCCACCGCTGGATTAGCTTCCCCTAACTCTCCTAGTGCAGTGGTCGCTGACTTTCTCACATCATGCCCAAATCTGTCATTGAGGGCTTGGATGAGGGCATCCACCACCGCGGGGTTTGCTTCCCCTAACTCTCCTAGCGCAGTGGGCACTAAATATCTCACATAAGAATCAACATCCTTGAAGGCTTGGATGAAGGCATCCAGCACCGCGGGGCTTTCTTCCCCTAACTTTCTTAGCGCAGTGGTCGCTGACTTTCTCACACGCCAGTCCTCACTGTCCTTGAGGGCTTGGATGAGGGCATCTACCACCGCTGGGCTTGCTTCCCCTAATTCTCCTAGCGCAGTGGCCGCTGACTGTCTCACACGCCAGTCCTCACTATCCTTGAGGGCTTGAACAAATAAGTGGAGAATAATGGTTGTCGGTTGATTTGATGCTGATAAAAGTTTTGCAGCATGGAACAAAATAGGACTTTTCTTTTCATAACGTACAGGGTCTGTAGCAATTTGGCGGAGTAGCTGCTCTGCATACAGGCTAAGTTCTTGTTGTATATGCTCATTCCGCCCCAGAGGGGTACAGTCCTGATAGCCCAGCATAACCAGTGCAAAATCTTGCTGTAGTATCCAAGCGAGTCTGGCCGTTAATTGTGCTTTCGGAAAATATATGGAGATGAGTTGCCGAACGAGTACCAGCGTATTTAGCCATTTGGGGAAAGTTCTAGGCGTCGAGAACGGACGGAACACGTGCCAAGGCAACGGCGATGCACTCAGCATCGTCAATAACAACCGCTCGACCTTCTCTGCATTCTCTGCCCCCGCCCCCAAATAGCCAATCACCAACAAATGTGTTTCACGCCACCACTGGTCATGCATGTGGGGCATCAGCATGTCGATATAACCAGGATAGGGTTGTGCGGCGATATGTCGTGCAGCCAGATACTCTTGAAAGGTGCGATGGGCAAATTCCAATGAGCCATCGCCACGTCCTTGCAAGATACCACTGCGGTCCCGAATCACGCCTATAAATTGACGTGCCTCTTGGTCGGCTAATTCAGCCGTTGCCAGTCCCCGCACAACCAACGTTGCTGACAGTTGCGCCACAAATGCCTCTTCGGGGGCAGCCACGCGTTCTCGTTCGCTGTGCAGCCAATAGGCCACTGGCGCCAGCAATTCCAGTTTGGTCTGCCAGTCATATTTGCCAATTAGCCCCGATGCTTTGATATTCTTGTTGCGCTCCCATGTGTCAAGCAAGGCTTCGCAACATTTGAGATAGAGTTCGACACGGCGGTTGGGCAACACGCGGTTGTTGCGATAGACGATGGCGATGATGGTGCAGAGTAGCGGATTGGTAGCAAGCTCGGTCACACGCGGATTGTCAGCGATGGCCTCAACCAGAGTCTGTGCTTCCTCACGATAGTCATCACCAAAATCACGATACGCGTTGTCATACCAGTGGGTGATAAACTGCACCACATCCTCCGCACGAAATGGTTTGACCTCACTCGTTTGGAAGGTTCCACCCAAGCCAACATGTTGGAACCCATGTGGACGTGAGGTCACAAGCATGAGGTTCCGCTGTGTGTCTGCCCCGGCCGTGCGCATAAAGGCATTGAGGGCATCACTCAACGACTGTCGTACGCCCAAGTTCGCAATTTCATCCACACCATCCAGTAGCAGGATACAACGGCCTGCGGTCAAGGCATCCTCAATCCACCACGCGGGTGTGTCCTCATAGTAGGCATTACCGCTAATAAAGTTGGCAATGAGCGTGGTCAACTTGGGTGGGTTCGATATCTTCATCGCCTCTTCAAATCTGGGTGCAAAGCGACGCAGTTCGAGCAAAATGGGGAGACGGTTTTGGGCAAAGTGTGGTCCCAATGCTGCGGCGGTTGCCTGTTGTTTCTGTGCAAAGATCACGGCCAGCCAACGCGTCAGCGTGGTCTTGCCTGTACCCGGCCCGCCGATGACCACCAGATGGGGATATTGCTGCAATGCCTCGGCCACCGAAAGCGTGACCGTCTTGGGGCGCGCCTCCGCCTCCAACTGTGCCATGCGCGCTTGCAATTCTTGTCGTTGCCGCATATTATCGCCCTGTGCATTTCCCTGTACATTTCCCTGTACATTTCCCCATACATTTCCCTGGGCCTCTAGCTGGCTAAGTGCCTGCTCCAAACGCATCAATTCGCGTTGAGCCGCATTATCCAGACGACCCGACTGCGCCACCGCCGTGTTGAGCTTGACAAACACCTTGTCCAACGGCACCGTGTTTAGCCCTGTCTCGCGCTCTGGCAAGCCCGTCAGCGTCAGGTGGTTATAGTGCTTGACGATTTGCTGGCAATAGCGGTCCTCGATCTGTGCAAGGATTTCGGCATCAGATGTGCGTGGTAGGTCTTTTGGCGATGCGGATTCCCGTAGTACCATGACTGTGTTGTTGTCACCCACGACAACGGCGGTGCTATTGTTGATGTCACGAGCCGCTCTCTGCGAATCTATATTGACATCACCAGCAATATTGGTTTGATTTTGAACATCTTGGTTTTGTTGGTCAAATGTTTGCAAGCGCAATACACCTCCGTTGCTTTGGGCCATTCCACAGGATAGTATCGCAGGTTGGCTACCTGCGTCACAGATAATCAATCTGTGGTACTGGTTTTATCCTTTCCTCTGCAAGGATAGTATTGTAGGTTGGCTACCTGCGTCACAGATAACCAATCTGTGGTACTGGCTTTATGCGTTCCTCTGTAAAAATAAGTATCCAGCAGGGCTACCACCTAATACCTACGCCTTGGTATGCGTATTATACCGCATGGAGAAACTTTCTCTAAAGTCCTTCGCCCCCCTATGTTCTACCATTTTACGGAAACCAGAGACGACTCATCCACGCTTTTTGCCTTGTGTTGCTCTTGCATAATTTGAGCAAACAGAAAAATAACTTCTCACCCAATTGGGTGTGTTTGCAAATAACAACAAAGGATATACTGGTATATCTTTAAAAATTATCGAAAAATAGCCTACTCTAAAATAGAATCTATAGGCAAATGCTGTTATAATGGCGGGCTATTGTGACGTATAGGCTTACCTATACAGCAAACCATACAGTGAGGAAATAATCATCGACGTTGCAACGATGCAGCGTCTATTTTTGATGTACAACTCTTAACGAGAAAGGCTCTCTTACATGAATTATGGATTTGTCATTGACAACCGCAAATGTATCGGTTGTCATGCCTGTTCAACGGCCTGTAAAAGCGAGAATGAGGTCCCGTTGGGCGTCAATCGTACATGGGTCAAGTATACCGAAACGGGCGAATATCCAAACAGCACACGCCATTTTCAGGTGTCGCGCTGTAACCATTGTGACAACCCGCCCTGTACACGCATCTGTCCGGTGACAGCCATGTACCAGCGGGAAGACGGCATTGTTGAATTTGACTCGGATGCCTGTATCGGCTGTAAAGCCTGTATGCAGGCGTGTCCATACGATGCCATCTACATCGATCCGGACACACACACGGCGGCCAAGTGCCACTTCTGCGCACACCGCACCGACATCGGTCTGGAACCAGCCTGTGTCGTCGTCTGTCCCGAACATGCCATCATTGCGGGGGATATGGACAACCCAAGCACGGAAATCAGCCAGATTCTTGCCACAGAAAAAGTCACGGTTCGCAAGCCAGAACAGGGAACCGCGCCCAAACTTTTCTACATTGAGGGAAATGAAATTTCACTCCATCCAACCGCAACCGAGCGTACACCGGAGACGTTCCTCTGGGCAGATGTTATGCCTTTGCATGGCTCATCGGGTGATAACAATGGGCATAACACCAATAGTCACAGCACCCATGGTCACAGTGCTGATGAGTGGTACAATCCGGATGCGAACCGGGCTTCTAACAAGAAATCTAGCTCGGGTACACCGCTCCGTAAACCACAGCCACAGGGTGCTGGGGCTGGCGATGCTCAAAATCCGATCAACATCGGTAATGGTCGTATGGCCGAGCATATGGTACAGACATCATACAATGCGCAGCACCTCATTCCTTGGCATTGGCCTGTCCCCAGCTACTTGGTCACAAAGGGCATCGGCAGTGGCATCTTCATGATTCTGAGCTTGGGCTGGAGTTTGGGACTCTTTGCCTTTGACGCGTTGACTGCTATTGTGGGTGGCTTCCTGACACTGCTCTTTATCGCCATCACAACGGGCTTGCTCGTTTATGATCTCGACCGCCCAGAACGCTTTATCTATATTTTAATGCGTCCCCAATGGCGCAGTTGGCTGACACGGGGGGCATTTATCCTCATCGGCTTTAGCGTCATTACCGCCGTGTGGTGGCTGCTCGAAATCGCCACCTATGCGGGTATTGCCAGTGAAAGCATGGCGGCATCGGTGCGTCCCTTCTTCTTATGGAGCGGCTTTGCGCTTGCGGTTGGTACAGCCATTTACACTGCCTTCCTCTTTGCGCAGGCCGAAGGTCGTGACCTCTGGCAGAGTACGCTGTTGCCCGCTCACTTGGTGATTCAGGCACTGATGGTCGGTGCGGGTACACTCCTGCTTGTGGATATTTTCATGACCCTACCCATAGAATTGACCAACGTCACCATCATCACCTTTGTGGCGATGCTTTTCATCGATCTATTTGTCACGCTCTTTGGCGAGTTTGGCATTCCTCACGCCAGTGAAGTCGCAGCCAGAGCCGCCCACGACATCAGTCACGGCAAATATCGCGAGCATTTCTGGTATGGCAGCATCGCGCTCGGCCACGCCATTCCGCTGATTTTGGTCTTTATCGGCATGAACATGGGCGTCCCACTCACGGGAGCCGTTGCCGGACTTTGTGCCATTGTCGGACTCTATCTATTTGAATACGCCTTTGTCATGGCTCCACAGGACGTACCAAACAGTTAACAGTTAACAGTGAATAGTGATGAGTGATGAGTGATGAGTGATGAGTGATGAGTGATGAGTGAATATGTTGACTCTTCAACTCTTCAACCTTTCAACTCTTCAACCTTTCAACT
>JBCCFC010000179.1:0-14672 GCA_039029935.1 Chloroflexota bacterium | reverse complement strand
TTCAGGGAGCGCGGGTTAGCTTCAGGGCTAATCCGCGCTCCCTGAATCCGCCACACTATTTTCTACGTCTCTATTCGCTGACGAATGTAGCATAATGCGTGTGGATATAACGCAAACCTGTTGATGGTTCAGATTATACCAATTGTACGATCATGCCTGTGCCGTCAAAATTGTGCATAAGCGCGGCTGACGGATTCTGGGGAAACCTCTTGGACGACGCCGAGTGCGTTTTACACGCGATAGTATGCGAGGGTAAGATTTTGAGTCAATTGTTCTGTTAAGAGGACTCGATAGGGGAGGGGCATCTGGCAGCAGACGATGATGCCTAAGCAGTGGCATCATCGCATTAATCAAACTGGCGACGACGCCTACGTTATAGAGGATGACTGTACTCAGAATCCCCCAATGCAAGAAGAAGACACCACCAATCCCAATCAGACCAGGGATAAAGGAGATGGTGGTACTGTTCGAGAGATTTTTGTCTAGATCGTAGGCTAAATCAAAAAGCGTATTGAATTGTTTCAAACTCCCATCCATTAAAACAATAGATGCGGCATCGGTCGCGACCGTGCTGGCACCGCACATAGAAACACTAACCGTAGCTTTTTTCAGTGCAATTGAATCGTTAATACCATCTCCGACAAAACAGACCGATTTCCCCTCTGCAAGTAGCCCTGCAATGAGATCTGCCTTATTTTCAGGCAAGGTTTCGGCAAAGTAGTGGTCAATCCCTAATACTGTTGCCAAATTTTTCGTAGGTGTTTCGTGGTCGCCTGAAATGATGTACAGAGAAAAATTGCGCTTGCGTAACGCGCCAATGATTTGTTTTGCTTCGGGACGGATGGTGGGGTGCAACTCTATCGCACCAACTAACTGTCCATCCATTGCAACATAGACAAGAGAATAGCCCTGTTCATGGCAATCTTGTTGTATTTCGGAAATATTGGTAGGAATGGTGGTCTCAGTCATCTCCATGAAACGAGAACTGCCGATGTTGATGACACGCTCTGCGATACGCACAGTGAGACCATACCCCATTTCCACCTGTGCTTCATCCACAGTGGGCAGTGTCAGACCGCGCTTTTTTGCTTCTTGCAGAATTGCCAACGCGATTGGATGGGTCTGTTTCTGTTCAGTGGCTGCTGCATAGGTGAGTAGTTCATCTGCTGAGATGTCGATGCATGTGTAGATTTGCCCGACATGTGGTTGTTCCTCGGTCAATGTCCCCGTCTTATCAAAAACGACTGTATCCACCTGCGAGAGCAGTTCCAAAGAACGCCCATCTTTGATTAAAATGCCGTTGCGAGAGGCAATCTGAAAGTAATTTAGCACACCCAGGGGTGCAGCGATTTTCATTGGACACCCAAAACCGACATTACAGACCGCGATTGCCGAAGTTGGATTGAGCAGAAAGAATGCCAATGAGCTAAAGCCTAGCGTCGGCCATGACCATTTATTGGCGACGGCTTCTCCCCGTGAGAGGACTGACTGTTTAAAGTCGGCTGTATGGTTGAGTATATCACCGATTTGAGCAGCAAGGGTTTCTTCGCCCGCTTTCTCCACTTTGACATGTATTTTACCAGAGAGTAGAATAGTTGTCGCAAAGACTTCTTCCCCCACACCCTTTTCGACAGGTTGGGATTCTCCCGTAAACATACGTTGGTCAATCGTTGCCACACCACTGGTAATACAGCCATCAATCGGGATCATCTCACCCGCACTTACAACCACAATATTGTCCTGCTTCAGTGTCTCAAAAGGGACTTCAATCTCCGTATCATCAGAAAAAATCCACACAAAACGGAGTTGTTGCCCAAAGACATTCAAAAGATTTTTGTTGGTTTGGTCCTCTGTTTTGAGAATCAATTTTTCTCTAAAAAAATAGAGGGTTTGGTGGAATGCAGCGGCAAATAAATGCCCAGTTACCAAGGTCCCGCCGATAGAAATTAGATCCATCAACCCCATACCTGCCTTCTGCTCTTTAAAAATATAGTCATAACAGTATCTGACTACTTCAAGAGAAAGGTAGATAAGCCCAGGGACACTCAGCAAACCCAACAGAGGATAACTCGTTCCGGCAATGGTGAATGCCAATGAACTCACCGCAATCGCGACATTCTGCGCATTCTTCTTTTCTTTATCGCTGAGTTCAACTTCACCTGTCGCAGAAATCTCTTTGAGTTGTTGCTGGCGCGTATTAGCAAAGCTAGGGGGGAAGGGCACTTCTATCTCTGTGCCACGTACTGTCGCATCAGTTATCGTTGTGTTCATTATACGACGATTATCCACCAGTATCAGCCCTCTGTTCGCTAATCAAGGGTTTTAGGGCATTATACAGGCCAAATGGTGTGCTTGCTTGGCTGAGTAAAACGGAGAGCATGACACCCCAGCCAAAGACAAGCGTTCCTGCAATACCAACAAATCCCGGCACAACAGCCGCAAGGAAGTTCATCCGCATGTTTGCGGCAAACTCATCAGCCAATGTAAAGAGTGCGGGTAATTGGCTGAGGTTGCCATTCATGAAGACGATTTGTGCCATATCTGTAGCAACGGTCGTGGCACCACGCAAGGAGATCGAAACATCGGCTGTTTTGAGCGCGATTGAATCGTTGATACCATCACCAATAAAACACACCTTGCGCCCTTCATCTTGTAACTGCCTGACAAGATGGGCTTTGTCTTCTGGCAATACTTCGGCAAAGTATTGGTCAATCCCTAATGTCTTGGCCAAGTGACGCGTGGGTGTCTCATGATCACCAGAGATGATGACGGTTTTTATGCCTCGTTTGTGTAAATCATCAATAATTGCGTCTGCTTCTGGGCGCAAGGTGGGCATTAACTCAATTGCCCCTGCAATTTCGTTATCCAATGCGACCAGCACCATTGAACGACCTTGTGCTTGTCCCTTAAGTTGTTCTTCCGCAATTTCCAGTGGAATCTCAAACCCTTCCATCGCCATAAAACGAACACTGCCGATGCGCGCCACACGATTTTGAATCCGTGTTTTGAGACCATAGCCCACGACATACTCGGCATCCTCTAAGCGAGGTAATGTTAACTTCTGTTCCGTAGCGGCTTGCACAATGGCATGAGCGATAGGATGACTTTGTTTGGTCTCCGCAGAGGCGGCATAACGCAAGATATCAGCTTGAGTATATCCATTACAACAGAGGATACGACTAACCGTCGGTTGCTCTTGTGTGAGTGTCCCCGTCTTATCAAAGACAACTGTGTCGATTTCATGCAGGGCTTCTAAGGCGCGTCCGTCTTTGACCAGAATCCCTTTTTGGGCTGCGAGTTGAAGAAAGCTTAACATGCTCAATGGACCATAGAGGACCATGCGAAATCCTGGATAGTACCAGAGAACGGCTACTGCACCACTCATTCCTGCAAGCGGCAGGGCAAGTAGACTAAGGGCAGTCAAAGGCCCAAGCATTTGATTCAACCATCGTTCTGTCCGCGATTTCAGTGCCTGCTTAAAATCGGTTGTTTGGTTGAGCATATCGGTGATTTGTGAGGCAACGGTCATGTGGCCCGTTTTTTCGACGCGTATACAAACCCGCCCTGACAAGACAATGGTAGAAGCGAGCACGTTGTCACCACGCTCTTTTTCAACAGGTTGGGCTTCGCCTGTGAGCATATGTTGATCAACTGTTGCGATGCCTGTATCTACAACACCGTCTACAGGAACTGTTTGACCTGCCTGAACGACGACGATATCGCCTTCCCGAATCTGTTCAACGGATGTCTCTACCTCTATCCCATCCATCAATAGCCAAGCAGTACGGATTTGTCCACCAAATAAACTGGCAATGTTCTGTTTGGAACGATTTTCCGTTTTGGCGACTAAATACAGGTTGATCCGGCCTGTGAGCGCACCAAATGCCGCTGCCCAGACAAAACCACCAGCAAGCGCAATGGGTATCGTGAGTGCCCACATGATTCGATAATCAACCGTGCGTTCCTTCACGACGAGATGGTAGGCATCGACAATTAACGTTTTTGTAGAATAGAGAATGCACCCGATACTAGGCAAATAGAAAATGGGAGAGAGCAGCACACCAGCCGTTGCCAAGCCAAGTGATATCGCTGCCAAGCCCAGGTTGCGTCTATGTGTCAATTCCACAGCTTGTTCTGCTGTGATATCGTAGCTCTCATTAAGCGACTGTTGATACTGTTGACGCGTGTTCCCAAAAAGATCGTGGGTAAGCTGTTGCACACGTTCAATCGCACCGTTTTGGGGGGAGGATAGCAGAACCCCTTGCTTTGGAACACTATCGATGAGTGTATTCACTAATCGCGCAGAATGTCTTTTTCTTATGGTGATGTTCGTCGTTAGATGACGGTGTGATTTTGTAGTAGATTTAAATAATGACATCTTCACAACTTCCTATGGCTGCTATAAGTACAGAGCAAGAAAACAAATAGAAGCAGTCGGGACGATTTCTAAGCCGCTCATCCAGGCACAAAGATGTAGGTTGAACCACAAAAATAAATACACAGAAACTGTCACACGAGTTGCGAGGACCTACTGTCGTATTTATTTTTGTGATTCAACCTTGCCTTGTTCCACAGTATTTCTAGAAATCTTCTTCGTTTTTAAGAGGTTTGTTTGATGTCAAGTATATACTTTGAACATGGGATCAATATGGGATATGCATCTGCTGTTACTAGACACTGCGCAATGATATGGCCCACTTCGATGTCTACGCAAAGTTTTTAAATTTGTAGTCTTGGTCATTATGCAGACGCTCCGTTAGTCGATCAATCAACATTTATCACATCTTACTTGACGGTATCTGACGCGCAGCCCGCACCCGCTCAAGCAACCGAATCGACGACAGCAACTCCTCACGCTCACCATAACACGTGCGGATATACCGCAGTCCCGTTGATGGGTCAAATTCACGTCGTCCATGTAGTACACGACGATTATCCACAAAGGCTACATCGCCCTCGCCCACAGGCGCAGTTATCACGCAGCCACATGTGGTGATATTTGCTCTCGTGTCCATCACCCCATGTCACCTCAACCACGCCATTATTGACCAATGCCTGTGTCACAGGAATAGCCATGCTATACGTTTCAAAATCTGGTGTTGGAATTCGTGTTGTCATTTCCCTCTCCCTAAATGCCATAATTCACTGCTGTCCAGCATTTCAATCAGCCGAATCAGCAAATCATCACGCTCTTGCTCCAACTCACGAATACTGCGCCCACTTGTCAGTACGTTACAACCGTCAATGGTTTTCTGCGCCAATTCATCCGTGAGTTCCGGTGCTTCTAGAAAAGTCCAAGGGGCTTTGAGTGATGGGCCAAATTGGTGGATGAGGTGTGCCATGCCCCCTTCACCCCCACCCAAATGGAGAACGGTCAGCGGTCCCATCAAGGCCCAACGTAACCCTGGCCCATAGCGCACTGCTGCGTCGATTTCTTCGACTGTCGCCATGTCATTGTCGAGCATGTGCAGGGCCTCACGCCAGACCGCCTCCATGAGTCGATCTGCCACAAAGCCGGGTACTTCCTTGATTAGTTTAAGTGGTTGTTTTCCTGTGATACGATAGAAGTCTACAGCCCATTGGTGTGCGTCATCGCTGGTACGCGCGCCTGCAACGACCTCAACCAATGGAACTAGATACGGCGGGTTGAATGGATGTGCCACTACCAAGCGTTCTGGGTATTGACACTCACCATTCATCTCGCTCATCAGGTAGCCCGATGTGCTGCTGGCGATGACAGTTGTGGATGGGCTGGCCGTGTCAATGTCACGTAGTGTGGCAATCTTAATGGGCAACCGCTCTGGTACACTCTCCTGCACAAATTCGGCATCAGCTACAGCGGTAGCCAAACTATCCGCAAAGTGTAAATTCTCCGGTGATGCATCTTCGTGCAAGCCGAGTCGCTCTAAAATAGGCCAAATATCGGCAATGCGCGCACGCAACTTTGCCTCTGCATCTGGTGCTGGGTCCCATGCGGTGACCGTCATTCCATTACGTAGGAAGTGCGCTACCCAGCCTCCACCAATTGTACCTGTGCCAATAATGGCAACGTGGTTGACCATTTGTGGATTAGATCGAATCATCATTGATTCCTTTCTAAATAAGGTTTACACAATGATCATGGCTTCAACATTGAAGCCATGATCATTGTGTAAATTCGACGAACATATAGACTTGTTTAGAACTAATTTGATTAGCTGGTACGGACATATCAAAAAAGTGTGCAAACCAATAATTACCGATAAATGAAATTATTGGTTTGCACACTTACTAAGTATGAACGAGTTAGTATTTTAAACCGTGTATCAATTTTCGCAAAACGCAAAATTAGTTGGTGCAAACATCATCGGCGCACCAACTTAAACGCCATCTCGCGCCCCTGCCCCTCCACAATCGCCATTGTAATCCACGCCAACGCCATCGGCTCCAAATACCGCGCAGAGGACAATTTGCCCGCATCGGCGACATCAAAGCCCAACACCTCAGCCAATTGTGCGACTGTTGCTTTGGCGTCAGCATCATCAAAATTGCTACCTGTGTATTGATTACTCATCATTAGGAAGTAATTCTCTGTGTTAAATTTACATATCCAACGGTGTCCACACCCACTTGCCATCCTCATTGCTTACACGACCAAAAACTTGCTCGGAGAAATGCCCATCGGCAACAGTCACATTCGGTTGTGCCAGCGTTTCATAGATACCTTCGCGGGTTTCTCGCCCCTGTGCTGGGTCAATGTCAAAGGCGACGTGCCATTCAGCTTCATAGAACTGCACTTCTGAGTGTAGCAGATCGGCGATGAGGTAGACCTGCTGGTCGCCCGCATCCAATATGACGTGCGTTGGGGAAAGTCAAACGGTTATCAATATTTTCTTCAGTAAAACAGATTGATTATCTGTTGTCTACCCGCAGATAACCAATCGGCGATACTATATTTTTATGCCGATGAGCATCTCAGCAAAACCACCATGCGGGTGATGAACCAATGAGAGACGCCAATTTGGTATAGCCGACGCTTCGTGGATGCGCACCATCGTTGGCAACAATTTCCTGCGCATAGGCAACATCATCCACTAAGGCCAATCCACAAAATAAAATACCTATTGAATCGCGGAGTTAGCAATCTCTATTGCGGGTCGTACACGAGAAATCCGGCATTAGGACCCAGTGGGTTCCCCTGCCTACTCCACGGGTAATTTATTCTGTGGAATAGCCTAACGGAGAAAAAATATCGATATAAGGCACATCAAGCGATGCAGCAATATTTGCATAGGCGCTTGATAACGTCCGAAGACGCTCATTTTGCGCCTCGTCCATCGGTGGTGGCCCCACCATCATCACTTGATACGCTTTGGCATCATGTAAAATTTGATAAACATTGGCACAAGATTCCTCAAATGGCACACGTATCTGCCCATGCTCAATCGTTGTGTCGTTGACACCACAGGAAAGGACAATGCGACCATCACATCCTGTGGGCAACCGCCGACTGCATTCGCACGCCCAACGATTTAGAATATCACGACTCGTATCACGCCGGATGCCCAAGTTGTAGTAGGTCACTTGTATGCCACTTGCATTGACCGCCGCACATAGCCGTCCAGCCCACCCAAGCCCGATTTCATCGCCTGTGCCATTGACAAATGAGTCACCAAGAAAGTAACCATTCAGACCCCTGAGCCTGTCGAAGGGGGGCGGTTTCGACAGGCTTAACCGACAGGGGGGGGCTGAACAATTACCCAAGAAAACAGATTCTAATGTCTTGTTCCATCAAAAATCTCTCCGCTGTAAATGTTGTGGTCCTTATTTCTCATGGCACTATAATAAACGATCATTCGATAATGATAAAGAGGTGAAGAGGAAGAGTAGTCTAGCATGACAGCAAGCTTGACCTCGCCAAGTCGTTAGGGGCGACCGATGGTGAAATCCCATACGCTATAAATTCAAGCACGAATGACTGTGACTGTTCGCCCCGATGCGGTGGTAGCCGATTCGGTCTTTGTCCGTTCAGAAATAGGCGGTATCTCACTTCGTTGATCAAAAATCACCAGCCAGCCATGATCTATTGACAACCCATTGAGATGTTCATCTAGCTGCATCAATCCACGAGTCAACGGATCTTTTTCATCATCACGCCATACTTTGAGTTCCATCGGAATGCGCGTATCACCATAGTAGAGACAGAGGTCAATGCGCCCCATGCCAATGGCATATTCTCGCTCAATGCGCCCATTCCCATTGACCACGCGGTGCAAATATGCCATCATGACTAGGTGAGGCGCAATCTCGTGGTAGGGTGCGCTTTTTAAGAGTGGTTGTCCATGTTGACGCCAGAATTCGAGGAAGGAGTTCAGGAGTTTGGTGATATTAAGCGAACCATCAGTGTTGAGCCATGTAGGTTGAGTGTAGGGCAAAGAATCCTGTGCACCGCTTGCCAGAACACGAGGAATGACCTCCCCATAGATAGGATTGGCAATCGCCATGCTGCTGCCATTGACACGATGTGCCAGACCGAGATCAACCACATAATCACGGTCATCCAGCGGTACATCATCTAACGTACGACCAGCCAAGATGGGTTCAATGACTCGACGGACACGAGGCTCGCGTAATTTATCGGTTAATTGGTCGAGATGTGTTTGGCGACGTTGGATTAGAATTTCCTTGGCGGTATTGATATGTGCCTCCTCCACAGGGTTGGCCGAATTTGTCACCAACTCCTCAACACAGACACTTGCCAAGGCATTGACCAGCCAAGGCTGTCTTTGAGATAATTGATATATCCGAGCTGATGCCTCTGCCAGAAAGACTTGCCCTGTCTCTTCGGTGTGTTGAGCCAGTAGCGTTAGCACTTCGTCTTGGGTAAAGTTGCGGAGGGCAAAAGAGCGAGCAGCAATGTTAAATGGACTGTTTGTATGGAGATAGGGCGAGCCACCACCTTTGACTTTGTAATCTCGCACATCTCGCAAACCAATCAAAGCAATGGAGCTAGGGAATCGTTGTGGTCGCAGGTTGAAGCCTGCACGCAGTTGACGCAGCACCGAAATCAGGACATCATTCTGAAGTGCATCAATCTCATCTAGCAAAACCACCAATGGCAGTGATGCAGCAGATGCCCAACGGACCAAAAATTTACTAATACGTTGTCCTGGCGACGCATCTGTTTTCCAGACAGAGGGGTGTAATGCAGCGGGCAATTGTGCTTCAATGTTATCTTGCCAGCTTTCCAAAACAGCATCTTCTGCCGCGCCAATATCATCAGGGAAGGCTGCCCCTACTTCCATCGAAACGACAACACTGATATAGTCCCCAGAATCTGTCAACTGACGTGCTAGCTCATACATAGACGTTGTCTTGCCCGTTTGACGTGGGGCATGGATGATGAAATAGGACTTCTTTTGAATCAATTGCTTAACATTCAAAGCCTCAAGCCGAATGCTTGATGATAGCATATAATGGTCTGTTGGGTTGCAAGCCCCAGTTGTATTAAAAAATTTCATAGTGATATAATTATAGCATGTCGTATGCCAATTTGCGAATTTGCTAATGACATTTGTTCTGTGGATTGACACGACAATTACCAAACCAATTGCTGATCGTTTATGATATGGATATGAAAACCAATGCTTACATCATTAAAAATATTACTCTTTATTCTGCTCGCAATAAGCGTAACGGCCTGTGCCGCACGACAAGTTGATGACACACTGTCCATTGAGCCATCCGAACCCCCTGCTATACTCACGACGGAAGTACAACCTACACCAATTCAGCCTAAACCAATTCAACCCGTACCACAGGGACCGTTGCTCCGTGAAGGCTTTGACGATTGTACACTGGAGGGCTGGCAGATCATCAGCGCGGATGTTGACCAAAACAACGGCTGGGGCTGCGATGCCAATTACAGCAATACGCAAGCCAACGCCTACAACGACGGCGCGCCTGCTGATGAGTGGCTGATTCTGCCACCATTCAACATGGATGCGCAGGAGAACGAGCAGTTGACCTTCCGCTCGCAGACGGGCTACACGGACGATGATGTGGCCTATCCACAGTTGAGCGTGAAATATTCGACTGATTATGATGGCAATGGCGATCCCTCAACGGCGACATGGACCGTTCTTGAGGGCATTACCTTCTCGCCAGAGGATTCCAATGAATGGACCAATTCTGGTGAGATTGATCTGTCCGCGATTGCAGGCAACAACGTTTACATCGCCTTCCACTACACCTCCTCTGGCACAGAAGCAGGCAGCGCAGCCCGTTGGCGTGTGGATGCGATTGAAGTGGATATGGTTGTCACGACGCCGCAAGCACCCTTCGCCTGTGAAAATATCACGCTGATTCACGATGTGCAGAGCAATGGCATGAGCAGCCCGATGGTCGATATGGATGTGACTGTTCAGAGTGTGGTTGTTGGTGATTTTCAAGGCCGCAAGGCCATGCGTGGGTTCTTTCTGCAAGAAGAGGGTGCGGATGTCGATGGTGATGAGACGACATCAGAGGGCATTTTTGTGCTGGATGGCAGTGCGTCCCAGCAGGATGTCAACGTGGGTGACATTGTTTGTCTACACGGAACTGTGCGTGAGGAGAATCAGCTGACACACATCACGGACCTCACGGGCATTGAAGTGGTCGGTACGGACAACGCAATTCCTGCCCCCGCACAGGTGACATTGCCCGAAGCGACCAACGGCGATTTGGAGCGGGTCGAGGCCATGTTGGTGCAGATTACTGATGATTCCAACATGGTCGTGGCACAGAATTACTTCTTGGGGCGCTATGGTCAGTTGACGCTGGCGGCGGGTCAGCGCATCTATCAGCCCACCAACCAAGCACTGCCCGGCTCTAAGGCGGCGAAAGATTTGGTTGATGATAACGCCAAACGGCTGCTCATACTGGATGATGGACAGGACATTCGGGCATTGGGGGACAACCCTGTACCCGTGCCATACATGGGGACGACACCGCCAGGTGTGATTCGTGCGGGCGACCACGTGCGTAACCTCATCGGCATCCTCGACCAAGGACGCATCAACTCATCCTCAACACCACTGCTTGACTATCGGCTGCACCCAACCGAGTCACCCGTCTTCACAGCCAACAATATGCGCACGGAGACACCTGCCGATGTTGGTGGCACACTCAAAGTTGCGGCCTTCAATGTACTGAACTACTTTACCACGATTGACAATGACAGAGATATTTGTGGACCGCAAGCGCGCATGGGCTGTCGCGGGGCAGACTCTCGCAGCGAATTTGCTCGCCAGAAAGACAAGATTATCATGGCGTTGTTGGCAATGGATGCCGATGTTGTCGGCTTGGTTGAGCTAGAAAACCATGCCTTTGCTGCACCAGCCAATGATGGTCGAGACCCTGTCTTGTCAGATATCATCAAGGCACTGAATGCCAAGACGACGCACCCCTATGCTTTCATTGACGCAGGGACCATCGGTACAGATGCCATCAAAGTTGCGTTCATCTATCGCCCAGAGAGCGTGACACCTGTCGGTGACTTCCAAATTTTGGATTCAAGCGTTGATGTGGCGTATGTGGATACCCAAAGTCGCCCGACATTGGCACAGACCTTTGCACAGAACAGCAATGATGAACGCGTCACGATTGCGGTCTCACATCTCAAATCCAAAGGCTCATCCTGTGTAGACCTTGGTGATCCCACCGACGCCAATGGGCAGGGCAACTGTAACCGTACACGCACCGACGCAACGACTGCACTGGCGGCATGGCTAGCAACCGACCCGACAGGCAGCGGTGACGCAGATTTCCTTATCCTTGGTGATCTCAATGCCTATGCCATGGAAGACCCCATCACCGCACTCAAAGAGGCAGGCTATACAGACTTGATTAACCAATTTGCCGGCGACACAGCCTATTCCTACACCTTTGACGGCATGTTGGGCTATCTCGACCATGCATTGGGGTCCCCTTCACTGGTGGCGCAGGTGACCGATGTGACAGTGTGGCACATCAACACTGACGAGCCAGCTGTGATTGGTTATGATGAGAATTACAACCCACAGGGCTACTACAATGTCGATGTGTTCCGCTCGTCAGACCATGATCCAGTAATTGTCGGGTTGGATTTGGGGGCAAAATAATAGATTAGTGAAGAGTGAATAGTGAATAGTGAATAGTGAATAGTGAAACGTAACACCATCGCCTTCAGTGGTTCAATACATGCTTAATTGAAAACTCACTAATCACTGTTCACTGTTCACTATTCACTCTTCACTGATTATCGTCCGATAAACGGCAAGAACGAGAACCACGTCTGTCGCGGTTCCTCAGACTCTGGCAGCGCGGTTGGGGTTGATGGGATGAAGATATTGTTGGATGTGCTTGCGGTGAGGTCCAACAACGTTGCGTCATCCTCATCGGTCACGGTCAACGTGAAGCCGCTGGCCTCAATCACTGTGCCGTCGCTGCCTGTGGCGGGTGGTAGCGCATCAAAGACAATGGGCAGCGCTGTGTCGCCCGACAGCAGTGGTCCTTCAATCACAACTTCACTCTGTCTGGCTGCACGGCCCCCTGTTGGGCTGACAATAGTGTATGTCTCTGGCCCCCAGAGGTCATCCAAATTGTCGGTCGTTGCGGCACGGTTGAGTTCGACGGCTCCTTCATCATAGCCAATGCGATAGGTGACACGGGTCACGGCCTCTGTGCTGTTAAACACAAAGTTCAACGTGATTGGCTCACCCGCAGGCACAGATACTTCACCATTGGGTCCGATATCCTCACTCTCGGTGACGATCTCGGCTGAACCCGTTGGTGCTGGCACCACAGTTGGTGGCGGTGGATTGCTCACGATGACATTGTCGTCTGTACCGCCTGTCAGTTGCAGCAAGGTTGCGCCAGTACCATTGGTCATTGTGAACTCGAAGCTGTCAATCACTTCACCTTCATTGCCTGGGGCTGGTGTCAGGACACTAAAGACAAGCGGCAATGTTGTGTCGCCCAACAGCAGCGGACCTTCGATGATGATTTCACCTGTGCCGTCGCTGCCTTCTGGTGGGCTGACAATGGTATAGGTGTCAGGACCCCAAAGCGCATCCAAATTGGCGATGACCGCTGCACGGTTGAAGGCCAACGCTGTCTCATCGTACTCAATGACATAGGTCACAAGGTCCGCCGCCTCGGAACTGCTAAACATGAAATTCACGGTCAGCGGGTCGCCTGCCGTCACAACGGTTTCATCATTGGGTCCCGTCTCCTCGCTCTCGGTGACAACCTCAACCGCGTCAGTCGCTGGTTCCACGCTCGATGGTGTCGTTGGACTGGCATCATCTGGCACAGGTGTACTCGTGGCCGTGGCTGTCGCTGGCACAGGTGTACTGGTAGCCGTCGCTGTTGCTGGCACAGGCGTACTCGTGGCCGTTGCAGTGGCTGGCACAGGTGTACTCGTGGCCGTTGCAGTGGCTGGCACAGGCGTACTCGTGGCCGTCGCAGTGGCTGGCACAGGTGTACCTGTACTTGTCGCCGTTGCCGTCGCTGTGCTGGTCAACACACTGGTCGCTGTACTGGTCGCAGTCGGTGTACTTGTTGATGTTGATGTACTCGTTGAAGTCGATGTGGGTGTCCCTGTGGGTGTCCCCGTTGGTGTACTGGTGGCTGTACTCGTTGGCGTCGGGAAGTTATCATCCAGAATAGTGCCACGTGCCGTGTTATCCGCAATCGTCGCGTTGCTGGCTCCAGTCAGTTTCAAGTTCAGAAAGCGGGAGCCTTCACTCGCTGGTGAGTTCACAATCGGTATCGTGATATAGCCAATCGTTTGTCCGGGTGCGAGTACAAGTACACCGCTGGTCTGTGTAAAATCATTGACAGGGCGCGCCGTGACTCCCTCTGTGACATAGTTGACATTGATGGTCGCATTGCTGGCTGGGTTGACACGCACAGGGAAGACTAGCTGCCCTGTGGTCTCATTGGCAGTCACATCATCCACCGAAACCCCCACACCCGCTGTTGCCACATCGTCGTCCGTGATTTGCAGCGTGACCGACTGTGTGCCATTCTCTGTGCCGCTGATGACACTGGCGATGTCCACAATGACGGTTTCGTTGGGATCGACAATGGCGTCTTGCAGTGCTGTGATGTTCATGGTGCTGGTCAACGAGCCTGCGGGGATCACCAATGGGCTGACGCCAAGTTGTCTGTCACTGCTATCTGCTGTCCCCGCAAAACTTAAGTTCACCGTGATCGGCACTAAGGGTATAATGCCTGCCTGCGCGGTAATGGTGGCCACACCGCTGTTCTCCAGCATGGGTGAACCTTCGGCAGAGAGCGTGACAGTGGGGACAATGCCTGTACCTTTGATGACAAAATCATATATTCCTTCATCTAAGTCATTACTGCCTAAGGCAACCGGGCCAGTATAAATACCTAAAGCGCTAGGAGTAAACTTAAATTTGAGGTCTGTGGTCTTATTTGGACCAAGTACAAAGTCAATCAACTGAACAACGCTAAATTCTGGGATAGCAGGTATAAGTAAAGTTAAATCTGTCGTAACATTCCCTGAGTTGCTAATGGTAAATGTTCTTGTCACACTTTCACCAATCTGTAATTGACCAAAATCGGTATGATTGGCTGTGGTGGCGTCTGCTAGGCCACTGCCATCAGCGATTTCAACACCATTGCCAGAGATTGCCATCCTTGGC
>JBCCFC010000178.1:0-14725 GCA_039029935.1 Chloroflexota bacterium | reverse complement strand
GACGATAATTGCAAATAATCAACTCCTATTCCGAAAGCAAAATATATTACGGAACTCTGTAATACGGGATGAGTTTTTTGCTTTCTATCTTGGGGCTGTAACTCAGATAGATTTACAAATTAAGCACCAATTGCATGCTGAAAAGGAGCGTTTAAGTGAACTCAACAAAGAATTCAATCAAGCGGAAAAGCTGCGCCAAAATACAATTCAAATAGGTCAAAGCCTGCTTTACGAAGGTCAAGAGGTTGGGCTTATCGACCCTGCTGAAACAGATGAAAACATTATCTCGATTTTTGAGCAAACTCAAGATTGGCAGTCATCAATCGCTCCCACAATTAGTAATGAAACATTACCCATATTACGTGATGAACTATACTCTTTAAGACAAGAACTTCGCCAAAATCAAGAAGAGATTAGCTCCGTAAAATCATTTATACAAGCATCTGAAGGCTATTCAGATGCAGTAACCGAGCAACATCTACGACTAGAGTCTATCAACTTGTTTAATAACCAAGGTGGATTATTTGATAACGCCTGCCCATTATGCTATTCACCACTAGGCACTCAACCACCATTCTTCAAAATGAAAGATGCTCTGCAAGATTTGCAACAAAATTTAGATACTGAACGACGAGAACTACCAAAACTGAATGAGCATCTAGCCTATCTGCAAAGTAAATCAGACCTAATCAAAAGCCGAATTGCTGATAAGCAACAAGAGATTAAAACTGCCTTAGCAAGCCAAGTTGAGCATGAGAATTTAATCCAAAACATCCTTGAAACGAATAATCAAACACAACGCGTCGTCGCTCAAATTGGTCTATATCTACGCATGTTGAAGCCTATTTCACCATCATCAGAGCTGAACCAAGAAATACAAGAGACAAAAGAAAGAATAGCAATATATCAGGACGAATTCGATAAAAATGACAGCGAAAAAAGAAAAGAAAGAATTCTAAATGCGATTGGGAGCACCATGAGTGACTGGGCCAATAATAGATTAGATTTAGAGCATAAAGGTTCATACAAATTTGATGCTAAAAAACTGACAGTTAAAGTTGATAAATTTTCGGGGGAGCGTATTGAAATGGAAAGGATGGGTGGCCGGTCAAATTGGCTTGGATGCCACCTGATTACCCTACTTGCTTTACATAAACATTTTATAGACCAAAATCTACCAGTTCCAAATTTTATCATTTTAGATCAACCAGCTCAGGTGTATTATCCAAATGAGGAGAGCGGTGATTCTCAACGTAAGCGTACCGCAGATATGGAAGCTGCGGAAAGAATGTTTGAATTCTTATTTGATGTATGTGAATCACTTGAGCAAAACTTGCAAATCATCATTCTCGAACACGCCAACCTGCTTAGTAATGATAGATTCCAAAACAGTATTATAGAAGTTTGGCAAGACGGTCAAGCCTTGATACCTGAATCATGGATACCAAAAGAGTTAGATGAAGCAGTAATCAAATAGAGGAGGGTTAAATGGGTAGTATCACAATTTATGTACCACAAAGCATCAAGATCGAATATACACTCAATCATGGAAGCATGACACAAAGTCTGTTAGATATGTTAAATCGGTTATTTTTACAGCTCAATCCAACGCCAACAAGCAAACAACAGCCAATCAACAGTGGTTTAGATGGATTATTCTCCGATGAGCCAGAACTGATCGATCAAATTACCGAAGAAGCAATGCAAGCAAGAGCAACACGGATGTCGCGGGATATTATATGAAGCAAACGTTACTGGACACAGATATCTTCTCTGAAATTCTCAAGAAGAAACATGCTCAAGTTGTGGATACGTCACAACAGTATCTTCAACAATATAAGATGTACACAATTTCTACGATTACGGTGATGGAAATTGTGAAAGGTCTACATAAAGTTCGTCGAGAGGATGCAATTGAACGTTTTTTAGAGAATATCGAAACACATGAAATTATCTCTTTGACGGAGACCAGTGCAACCCTTGCAGGACGTATTGCTGCTGATTTGGAACGTAAAGGTCAGCCGATTGGTCTGGCCGATCCTATGATTGCTGCTATTGCCATTGAACACAGCTTGATTTTAGCAACAGGAAATGAACGTCACTATCAACGTATTCAATCTGTTGGATATGATTTAAAAATTGTCAACTGGAAGGCAAGTTGACTGACTACACCATCAAACACGCCAAAATAGTCGTCTACTAATTGACTAACCACTCATTGTCGTCAAAAGGATCGTAAGCATGGACATACAAGCCGCACTACTACGAGAAACCTCAACCCCCTTCCAAATCGAAACCATCCAACTCGAATCACCACGCACCAACGAAGTCCAAGTTCAAATCGTTGGCGTAGGCATCTGCCACACCGATGTCAAGATGGCCGAGGGGTATCGTCCGATGCCATTGCCTGTGGTGCTGGGGCATGAAGGAGCAGGCATTGTCACGGCAGTCGGTGCCAACGTCACCAAAGTCAAGCCAGGTGATGCGGTCGTACTCTCCTTCAATTCATGTGGGCATTGCGACAACTGCCAAAGTGGTCACCCCTCTACCTGTGATGATGTGGGACCGCTCTCTTTTAGCTGTGAACGCCCCGAAGACGGCTCTTCACCTCTCAGCCAAGATGGAGCCAAGGTCAGTGGTTACTTCTTTGGGCAATCGAGCTTTGCCACCCATGCCATCACCACCGAACGGAATGTGGTCAAAGTACCAGATGATGTGCTTGGTGACGTGCTTGGTGATGGCCCTGACCTGAACACACTGGCACTACTCGGCCCGCTTGGTTGTGGTATCCAAACAGGGGCCGGGGCGGTTCTCAATGCGTTGCAAGTGGAGGCAGGCAGTACACTTGCGGTCTTTGGCACAGGCTCGGTTGGGCTGAGTGCCGTCATGGCGGGTGTGATCGCAGGCGCATCGATGATCATCGCCATTGACCTCAACGAAAAGCGGCTGGCCTTGGCGGTGGAATTGGGGGCAACACACACGCTCAACCCAACGACAACGTCTGATTTGGTTGCCACTGTGAAGGATATCTGTGGTGGCAAAGGCGCACACTATTCGCTGGACACCACCAATGTACCATCAGTTGTGCGACAGGCGGTCGATTGTCTGCGCATTCGTGGCAGCTATGGGCATGTCGGCGGTGCAGGCACAGAAATCACGCTCTCGACCAGCACTCTACTCTTTGGGCGTACAATGATAGGCATTGTACAGGGGGATAGTATCCCTGATATTTTTATCCCACGTCTGATTGCATTGTATCGTGCGGGTCAGTTTCCATTTGACAAATTAGTGACCTTTTATGCATTTGAAGAAATCAATCGCGCTGTGGATGAAATGCATGAAGGCAAGTGTGTTAAGCCCGTTTTGCTTGTATAAAGGGAACGTATGGCTTTGATATTTTCCTAGTAATGTACAAGCTATCCACAACGAGTAACTTTCGACGATTCATAACAAAAAAAAGAGGAGTCACACATTGAACACCAAAATACGCGCCAAAATCGGCCTCCTACCAGCGGGTCATCACTATTATTGGGACCAATATCCACGCTTGAAGGAGATGGGGCTGCGCATGTATGGCAAGTTGCGTGCCATGCTTGACCCGCACGCCGATATCATTGCACCGGAATTGGTCGATACACCCGAAAAGGCTCGTGCGGCGGGTGCGTTATTTCAGCGGGAACAGGTGGATATGGTCGTCGTCTTCCCCTTTGGCTATACACCGAGTATGGATATGCTACCCGCCATTCAGAATCTTGATGTGCCGATTCGCCTGCTCAATGCACACGAAGACCGTAGCTATGAGTATGCAACGGCGGATACCACCGATTATCTCCACCATGAAGCGGTCTGTTGTATTCCTGAACTGGCGGGGGCATTGGTCAATGTGGGCAAACCGTTCAAAGTGCGGACTGGCTCGTTTGATGAAGCCCGTCTGCAACAGGAGCTTGCGGCGGATTTTGCAGGCGCAGCGGCGGCGCGCTTCTTTCGCACCATGAAGGTTGGGTTAATCGGCCATGTCTATCCCGGTATGACCGATATGCCCATTGATGAGTCCAAGCTGTTGCGCGCTACTGGACAGATGCTCGCTCGACCTGAAATTGAGGAAATCGAGGAGGCGTATCACCGTGTCACCGTAGACCAGCTTGAGGAGATGTACACCGAACTGCGCAACACCTATGACATTGACGACAGCGTGACCAATGAACATATGCGCTCATCCGCCCAGATTGCGGTGGCCTATGAAGAGATACTCAAGAAGCATGACATCTATGCGTTTGGTTACTTTTGGTGGGGCGAGAAAGAGATGATCACCCAACTGCGGGCGCAGTCGGGCTTGGCTGTCTCTCGCTTGGCGGCAATGGGTCGTCCGGGTGTGACGGAGGGAGATGTCAAAACCGCGATGGCGATGAAGATTCTCGATTTGCTGGGGGGCGGTGGCATGTTTGTTGAATTTTTTGCCATGGACTTGGATGAGAACTCGTTCCTGATGGGGCATGACGGTCCCAGCAACATCAGCATGGCTCAGGGTCGTCCACGCCTCATGCATCTTGACACCCATCATGGCAAGTCGGGGCATGGGCTGGGGATTGATTTTGACATGCAGCAAGGCCCGGTGACGCTGCTCAATCTCACTCAAATCAACGCGGGTGATACCTTCAAGCTTATCTACTCGGTTGGTGAAATCATCGACGGCACGATTCTCAACATTGGCAATCCTAATGCGCGTGTCAAGATTGAACGCCCCATGCATGAATTTATGGATGCGTGGTGTCAGCAAGGGCCATCGCATCATATTGCGCTTGGTGTAGGCGACCATAGTTTGGGATTGGAGGCGTTTGCTGATGCTCTGGGATTTCAGATTGTGAGGATATAAGGATAAGGAGGAAACTATGGCACAGTTGATTAGCGGGGACGTGATAGCGAAAACGACCGCTGAGTTTGATTATAAAGGTCTTCGAGGAACACCGTATTGTGTCATCTTTGGAGATAGACAGATGAAAAAAGAGCGACTATATCTGCTGGATACACGCGAGAAACGCTATTATCCGCTGGCCGAGTGGGATGGTGATGACTCTGAGTCTTGGGAACAATGGTACGAATACCTGATTGCTATCGATGATAAGATTAGGGAGGCAAGAGGTCGTTTTCGGGCAGAAGGGGGTTCGTGGACCGAGATGGATAAAATTGAACAGATTGTGCCGGAAGATGAGAAGATGATCCAAGATTTAGCCGATGATACGTGGTCTATATTGTAGTTAGGGAGGAAATCAATGAACCTCGCAACTGAGGCTACTGTACGACGCTTGACCGACGAAATGAGACACGACTGGGTGGAGAAAGGCTATATTCGGCACTGGAGAAAAGATGAGAACAAACGTGATTTTTGATACAGATGCGGGTGGCGATATAGATGATCTCTATGCATTGGTCCTGATCCTCAAGCATCCAAATCTGAACTTACTTGGCGTCACAACCGTCTCCGCTGACACGCAGGCTCGTGCCCGAGTCATCGCAAAAATGTTGCGGTTGGCAGAGCGACCGGATGTACCTGTCTATGCTGGTATCCGTATCCCCAAAGCGTTTGTACAGCGTGGCATGGATGAGACCACCTACAAACAGTACTTGACACATCTTGAGCTGGTGACAACCGACGATCCTGAGCATGGTCAAGCCTATGGCGATGCGGTTGCCTTCATACTGGAAGCACTGCGCCAAACAGAGACGCCAATCACACTGATCGGGACCGGACCTTGGACCAACATTGCAGAGGTTCTGAGGTTGGCTGATGAGCAGCAGAAATCCATGATCGACGCTGTTGCTTTGATGGGGGGTGAAGTCCACCTACTGCACAATGAGTCCAATGTCCTGCACGACCCCGAAGCGGCTGATTTGATCCTGCACAGCGGGGTCCCTATCTTTCTTGCGACATGGAGTGTATGCCGACACTTGACGTTCACAATGGCCGAAGTCGCAGCACTGACCCATGACTCACCATCGCCCTTCCTTCAGGCACTTCGTGAGGCGACAGACCTGTGGTGGAACGCGGGTGTCGACTATAAGCCTGGCCCAATGTGCTACGATGTGATCCCCGTGTTCTGGGCTGCTGGGGAACGGGAACCAATCTCGTGTATCAAACTTGATGAACTCACCGTTGAATTGGCGGGAACACATACGCGTGGCATGATGGTGGTGCATCCTTGGGAACGGATGAATGCGGAGAAGACAGACACCACTTCTGCCGATTACTTGACCATTACGGACTCACTGAATACTGAGGTATTGAAAGAGCGTTATATCGATCTCGTTTTTAACACGAATTACGTTCTGGAGGAACACCAATGTTAACCCAATCTCAAATCGACTTTTATCATGAAAATGGCTATCTGCGCATTCCAGCACTATTTACATCAGCGGAAGCCGACTTTTTGTCGGATGAACTGGATAGGCTTGTACAAGATTGGTCCTTTACTGTGCCTGGCTGGCCTGGCCCTTGGCGACAGGCGTACATGGACCCAGAGACAGAGAAGAAAGCGCGCTTAACCGCGATGCACGATCTGCATCTCTACTCTGTCGCTTGGATGCGAGCCGTCACCAATGCAAAATTGGCACATTGTCTGGCCCAACTCATCGGCCCCAATGTCGAACTCCATCATTCGGTGATGCACATCAAACCACCACAGGCAGGCCATCCCTTCCCCATGCATCAGGATCATCCGTTTTATAAGCATGAAGACGAACGCTATATCGATGTATTGGTCCATCTGGATGACACCTCTCTCGGTTCGTGGAAACATATGAGCGAAAACAAGAATTGGCATAAATTCATTTAGATTTCTATCTGAATGTACTTTATATCAATATTTATTTGCAGCGACTCAAATGTTCCAATATAATGTTGCAGAACTGACTTTTATTAAAAAGTCAAAAAGATTTTTATGAAAATCAATATGCAATCCAAATATTTCTGTTTTTGACTTTTAAAATGTGCGAACCGAGAGTACCTGTCATGAAAATGGTGAAATTCGATTTTTGGCAGGCTCGCACAAACAAGGCCCATTGGCACACATCACAGGGACAGCAGATGCCCCTTCCGCACCTCATTTACCAACGGATGTCTATCAATTAGAGGACACCGTACCTGTGCCAGCCAAACGGGGCGATGTGGTGATCTTCTCGTATTACACCATTCACGGATCGTATATCAACCAAACAAAAGCGCCTCGACGACTTGTGCGCGTCGGCTACCGCAACCCGCATAATGACCAGATTACGGGTGTTAATGTTGGGAAGTCAGGGCTTATTGTGGCTGGCTATCGTGAGCGGCGGGGGGATGAGCCTCTGTTGAGTGAAACTGACCGCAATCAGTAGGCGCCGAGTTATCACTGCTATTGGCGACCATCTATCCTCAAATTAAACGTGTGATTGCCTATCTCCCTAGCTCTCTCGTGTGGTCTGGCTTCACCAACCAAGCAAGAGCCGCCCAATCTTCATGGTCTTATCAAGGTCAGCCCATCTCCTATGCATATTTTGAGAATGGGTGTTTTGACGAGGCGAGTTGGCAGAATGAGGGAATGGTGGCCGCAGCGACCATTCCCATCGAAAAGTTTCACGGTGAACTGCTCTTGATTTCAGCAGCCCAGAATACAAGCTCAATGACCCCAACGGGCTGTGCTATTGGCAAGGACTGTGGCATCTTTTCTATCAGGCGTACCCACCGGAGGATACTCGACAGCACTGGGAACATGCTGTCAGCCTGACTTGATTCATTCCTTTCACAAGGTCAAGACGCTGAACTGCTCACTTTCGATTGTTGGCAGATGGCGAATATTTATGACATTTGAAGACGCTTGTCCAGTTTCACCCAAATCCCTTTTTCCGGTACCATCGCATTTGCCAATTTGACCTTTGGCTCCTGCCCCGGCATGGCGGTGACGGTATATCGCTGCAAAATTCGGGCTAACACCAGTTGCGCCTCCATAATCGCAAATTCATTGCCAATACAGAGATGTTGTCCACCCCCAAAGGGCATCCACGCCAAGTTGTGTCGCGCATTCATCCGCTCTGGGGCAAACCGCTCTGGCTCAAACTGTTCTGGGTTTTGCCAAACCTGATGGTTGTGATGAATGCCGTACATGGAGCAGATGACGACGGTATTGGCTGGGATGTGAAAGCCATCAATTTGGTCATCCTCCACGGCTCTGCGGTTGAGATACCATGTCGATGGATAGAGACGCAACGCTTCTTGAAAGACCATGCGTGTGTAGGAGAGGTTCGGTAAATCGCTAAAGCTCGGTGCATTGCCCCCTAAAATCGTGTCGATTTCTGTCTGTAGGGTCTGCATTTTGTCGGCGTGGTGGGTAAGTAGATAGATGGCCCAACTCAGTGCCAGTGCCGTTGTTTCATAACCCGCGATAAAGAGTACGATGGCCTCGTCGCGTAATTGCTGTTCGGTCATCTGCTCGCCCGTTTCCGCATCAACCGACCCCAGCAACATGGAGATTAAATCATTGTCAAGTTCATTCCGTTTTTGAGACACTAACGCAAACACCTTGTCATTGGCGTTTTGGATAGACTGCTCACAGCGGTCTCGCAGCGGAATGGGCAACCAACTTGGCAGACGTTCCAGCATCGTATAGGTGCCCAGTGACTCCACAAACACTTTTAAGTCACGACTCATCTCATCCAGCGTTTGATCCGTGATGGTGGAGCCAAACAATGTTTTTAAGATTACTTTCATGGTGATGATGGGGAAGGCCGCATGAACATCAAAGGACTGACCCGACTCAGCCTTTTCATCCCAGGAAAGCAGGGCCTCGTCAATTGTTTCGAGCATAAAATCGACCAACATTGCCAACCGTCGTTTATGAAAGTGCGGCTGCATCAGACGCCGACGGCTCAACCACGCACTGCCCTCAATCATCGCCAAGCTGTTCGCCCCCAATGTTTTGCGTCCAGCCTCCCACAGTGGGCCTTTTTTGTCATAGTTGTGCCGATGATCCACCAGCACATGTTGCGCATGTTCGGGGTGATTGAGCATAATGAGCTTCATTACCCCTAAGTTCAGCATATGAATATCACCATGCTGGCGATTCATGTCCAAGAAAAAGTCATATCGCTTTCGCATCAGTTGCGGGATGCTCCCAATCAGGGGGACTCTGGATGTAATCGGTAGTTGTTTTCCTATTGGTGTTGATTGTACATTTGTGTTTATGGTCATCTCCAACCTCTCCTTTTGTCATTTTACATTTGATTCTACAACTATTGCATAAGAGGTTTCGCGATGATGCTTTGATACATCAACACATAGAATCGGTCACTGTTGCAACCAAATAGGTAAACCGGATGATGTAGTTGGCTATCAATAGGAACACGGTGATTGCATAGAACGCTTGACCGCGCCGATGAAATAGGCTAGAATCAGAGCATGGTAGGCTGGTGCGGTTGCAGTCTGACTGACGCATTCAGGGCGATATCCCCCATTACTTATTTTTGGAAGAGGGGTTGACAGGGGAATTTTGGCGACTAAGCTGATTGATGGCGACAGATTGAAAGGATCGCAATGAGTAAACATGAATTAGATCAATTTGGCGGGTGGATGGGGAAGCGGTTTGAGGCCACTGGATTCTTTCGTGTAGAAAAAGAGGACCGCTGGTGGCTTGTCACCCCCGAAGGCAATGCGTTCCTGAGCTTTGGTATTAACCATCTCCATGCCGACTTGTGGAATCAGGACTATAATCGCACGGCATGGCAGCAGAAATTGGGGTTGGATGACCTCAACAGTGACCAGTTCCAGCCTGCACTCAAATCATGGTTCCTCCAGATCTGTCGGGCGTACCGCTTTAACACTGCGGGTGTCCACACCGATCTACACATCATCAATACACCACAACCATCCATCCCTTATATGCAGCCCATCACCTTTGTTGATATTCCGCATTGGAAAGATGAGGTCCCTGATAGTAACTTCAAAGATGTGTTTTCACAGGCATTTGCCACCCATTGCGATCAACTGACACGCGACATTGCCCTACCTGCCAGAGATAACCCCTTTCTGCTGGGCTATGCAATGACCGACTGCCCGTTGTTCACCGAGGAGGACTGTCGAGAACGCCCTGATGTGATTGGGGGAGCCGTGCGCCAGGGGCGTATTGGCTGGCCGCGACGATTGCGCAATTTGGGGGCTGATGCGGCGGGTAAACAGGCGTGTGTCCAGTTGATGCATGAACTGTATCGTGGTCAGATCAGCGATTTTAATACCACCTATGGCACAGTGTTTGACTCGTTTGATGCAGTCCAAGATGCTGAGAACTGGCGACCGCATACGGACCTGTCCAATAGCAACGAGACCCGCGATAATGTTGAATTTCTCAAGAAAACTGTTGCTCAATACTACAAAACCGCGCTGGATGCGATTCTCCGTTATGATCCAAATCATCTATTCGTTGGCGACAAGCTCAACGGCAACACAGACACAGTGGATACGCTGTTGTCGATTACAAGCCAGTATACGGACATCGTGTCCTATCAGATGTATGCGCAATACGAGGTGCAGAAGACCTGCCTAGATCGCTGGTCCAACTTTGTTGATAAGCCGTTCATCAATGGCGACTCCGCTTTCACCATGATTACCGACACCATGCCGCGTCCCTACGGTCCCGTCGCCGATAATCTTGCGCAGCGCGCTGAATGGACTACCGAATTCTTCCATAAAGCCTTTGCTCGACCCGAATTTGTGGGCTGGCACTATTGTGGTCTAATTGACGCGCCCAATCTGATTCCACGCAAACAGGACCGCCAGCATTCGGGGTTGTTGGATGGGTATGGAGAGCCGTATGCGGCACTGAAGCAAGTGATTGAGGTGTGTACGGATGAGATGTATGATATTGCACAAGAGACGGGGTGAGACAAATTTTCTTTGAGCCTCAAATGAGGATGTTCGACAAAATCTAGCTGTGTCATAGCCTAACTGCCCTCCCTGAATTTGAGCTTTCCACCGCTGCATACGCAACTCAATTGGTGGTGTAAATCATGGGCGTAACTGCCGCTTGCCCAGGCACAGTGGCCGTGGTCGCCTTGACGCTCTACGTTGTCTCGAAACAGCGCAATGTCACGCTTGGCATCTGCTGATGTAAATGCAATAAAGTCAACCACAACTCCGATTATGCCATAAACGTGGGATTGACACAGTACGTATTGAACTCGTAATGTGTTTGTCCTCAAAGTCATTCATGCTGTCGACTGACGCTCAGGTAGGAAACCTGAGATACGTTCAGGGATGTATTGCAACCAATTGTTGGGACTTGTCAATGCATACCATCTCTGGCACAATGTGAGGGTGCGTATCTATTTTTTGATATGCATGGCTTTGCTGAAAGCTCGAATTATGTGGAGACGAAGCACATGAAGAAACAAATCTTTTCCACCCCAGCCATCGACCAGAATGCGACGAAAGCCTTTCAAGAGCAAGGATTTTACCAAGCCCCTCAGCTTATTCCAGACGACCTGCTCAATGAGGCAGTGACGCACATGGATCAAGTCATTGCCTGCGAATATGAGACCGGGGTCGCACCGCAGTATAGTTCGGTTGAGCCGGGGGACCCTTTGGATAAATTGGTTAAGATCAACAACGCCCACGTTGCCGACCACACACTACTCACCCTCATTTCCTATCCGTTAATCGGGGAATGGGCTGCGGCCATTATCGGTGGTGCAACGAGAGTGCAGGTTTGGCATAGCCAGCTTCTCTACAAACCCACAGGTGGCTCCGCAAAAGGGAACATCGGTCTCCATCAGGATTACAACTACTGGCAGTTTTTTGAGAACCCTGCTGGCATTTTTACGGCGTGGATTGCCTTAAGCGATGTGACGGTTGAAGCTGGTGCAATGCGCTTTGTGCCTGGCTCGCACCGTTGGGGCTTGCTTGATCCAGGGAACTTTGGTGAGCAGGATGAGGCCAAGGCAAGGGCTGGCATCAAGGTCCCAGAGGGCGAGACGTGGACAGAATATCCAGCCGTGATGCCTCGTGGCGCAGTCAGTTTCCATCATCCACTGATCTTTCATGGCAGTGGCCCCAACACGTCCACACAACCACGACGGAGCATCGCTGTTCATCTGTGTACCGAGCAATCTCATCTTGTGGAAGAGAATCCCTATATCTCGGAGGAAACGTTGCAGCGACCATTGGAGAATCCCATCATTTTTAACGCTGATGGTGCATAACGATGTTTATTCGGGATAAAGATTTCGCACATGCACAAACCAATTTACATAGGCAACCTTGGCTCGGCTATCACCAAGCGTTGACGAAATTGGTTGATGTACTCGTAGACGTCCCGCCATCGCGAGTACACAAACATGCACACGCGTCAGTCTTAATTCAAGCCCGCCTCTTCAGCCGCGCAGTTGTCTCACTCGCTGGCTATTTTCGGCTGACAAATGACCCCAAATATGCGGAAAAAGCGTGGGCATTGATTGAGGATGGCCTGACGTGGCCGCAGTGGTATGTAACCAACCCCTACTCGAATGGCTTTAACCTTGCCACAGGGGAGATTGCTGTCAGTTTGGCTCTCTCCTTAACCTTTCTCAATGCGTGGCTCTCTCCTCAAAATCGCCAAATGGTGGTCGATGCCGCCCTCGAACGAATCGTTCAGCCCTATCTGAGGCTATGTTGCCCTGAAGCACCGGATGTGAAGCCAGTTGGCTGGTATACCCGAACCAATAATTGGAACGCGGTCTGCAATGGGGGGATGCTTGTGCTGGCATTAACGTTAGCCGATGAACTAGAAGAGGCAGCGAGAGCCGTACCCATTGCCTTGGAGGGGCTGCAATATTTTCTGGACACGCTTCACCCTGATGGCTCCAGCAAAGAAGGCATTGGCTATTGGCAATACGGCATCGGCTACCTCACCTATGCGCTGTTGGCCTATGAAGCCAAGACCGGGCAACCACACCCCGCGTTTGACTCACCCACACTGACTTCGGGGTTGTGCTTCCCGTTTGACTTCTCACCCGATGGCGTTGGTCTGAGCTTTGGGGATGGCAACCGTCTCACCTCAAATCTGGGTGCATTGCTACCCTTGGCACAGCGAACAGGTCAACCACAGATCATTGCCGAAGTCAACGAACGTTTTTTTCGATCCAAAGAGGCGAAAAATCCTCTGCCAATACATGAACACAGCCGCTTCACAGAATTGCTGGGCGTACTCTACACAGCACCCATCGAGATAGATGTCAAGCCAAAGCCAGCGATGCAGGTATTTCCTGACAATGGCTGGTTACTATTTCGACGCAAAGACATCACACTCTCCTTTCGAGCGGGGACGACCGATGTGCCACATTCCCATCGAGATTTAAATTCGATTCAGGTGGCAAAAGGTGGCGTTCGCTTGGTCGAAAATTTGGAAAACCGTCCCTATCCTGCGGGCTGGTTTTGGACAAAAGAGCACCATTTTGAGGATCAAACGGGTAGTAAAAGTGGTATGATGATCAACGGTGTTGGTCAGTTGAAACGAGCCAGTGCCACTTGGGGATACGACGCTGAAAAAATATGGTCAGATGCCGCCTCCGCTTACTTTGACTTTGCCACCACCGTGTCTCGAACGGTTTCGACCCAACCCAGCAGTACCCATCCCAACAGTATCCAACTTGAGGATGTCTTTCAAACGGATGAAGCGGCTTGGCATGAAATCCGATTTATCAGTTTTGGCGAGTTTATCCAACAGCAAGCTATGCACTGGATCATTCGGCGCAATGAGATTGCGCTACATCTTGTTTTTGATGCGAATCAGCCCTTGCATTTTGTGGTTTGTGACGCGGTTCCCTCCATTGGGGTCAGACCAATGGCGCAGATGTTGCGTGTCATTGGCAAGGATGCATCGCTTGAAACCAACATAACTACCTACTTGTGGTGAAGTGAGGTAACATGAATCAACGGAGCCAACGCTCGCTACCCAAAACTTTTCGACCTGTGCGGTTAAGCAGCAGGGACGAAATGTTAGACGTCATTAGTCAGTATTTCAGCCAGTCAGCGAATTAGTATGCCGGCTAAACCACTAAACTGCTGACTTGACTTCAACGAGGTGTCAGCATAATGTCAGTGCCGTGTCGGTGGAATGTCAGACGGGAATTGGGCTTTCAGCGTATCCTTGCTATAATCAGAAGTCACGGCGCATCAATGCGATTTGGGCTGTCGCCCGACGCTCATACAGGGATGCCTGAGCTACTTTCAACGCACAAATGCCAAATAATACAAGCCAGGAACAATGACAAACCAACACGCATCCACTACAGAACAGGCAGCAGCATACCCAAATACCTATCAACCGTTGGCTGTTGGGCAGACTCTAAAGCATGGGCGGTATGAGATTATCAACCGTGTACTCAGTGGTGGGCATGGCACGGTCTATCAGGCCAAGGATAGGGGCTGGCGGTATGAGCGCATCGTTGCCATCAAGGAGAACATCGACCATTCACCGCTGGGACAAAGGCGGTTTATGCGTGAGGCCAGCCTGTTGCAAAAGCTGGAGCATAAGAGCCTGCCCAAAGTCTACGATTCTTTTAGTACCCCGTCAACTAAGTTTTTCGGCGTTTTTGTCGTGAAATTTGTCGTTATCAGGATGGAGGTTTTGATAATGAGAATTCAATTTGGAACGTGCCCGTTCGATGGAAAACTGCCAGTTGATTTTGACTTGCTGCTCAGAGCGTTGACGAAAGAAAGAGAGGACCT
>JBCCFC010000177.1:0-14804 GCA_039029935.1 Chloroflexota bacterium | reverse complement strand
CGGCGGGCTTGGCAGTATCCCCGGCATCGTCGTGGGTGCGGCGGCGTTGATTGGCCTCCCCGAACTGCTGCGCGAATTTTCCGAATATCGTCTCCTCATCTACGGTGCGCTACTCATCTACATGATGTTGACTCGCCCGGAAGGATTATGGCCGTCGGCGGTGCGTAGACGTGAACTGTATGGTGATGATGAGCTAGCAGGAAGTGAGGCAGGATAATCCAGATGAGCGAAAATATTTTACAAGCAACGCAATTGACCAAACGATTTGGTGGCCTCGTCGCTGTCAACGCGGTTGATTTTAGCATCCCCAAAGGCGGGATTGTCAGCATCATCGGTCCCAATGGTGCGGGGAAGACCACCTTTTTTAACTGCATTACGGGCTTTTATACCATTGACGATGGCGATCTGTTCTTTGATGGCGGTCGGCTGCATGGCTATTCAACAGACCAAATTACGCGCATGGGCATTGCACGTACCTTCCAAAACATCCGTCTCTTTAACAACATGAGCGCAATTGAGAACATCATGGTCGGCCAAGAGGCGCATCTGCACTCAACCTGGTTGGGTGCGGTCTTTGGCTCACCGTCCACACGCAAAGAGAACAAGGAATCTGAAGCAGAGGGGCAACGGCTGCTTGAGTTTGTCGGGTTGCGCGGTAAAGGTGATTTGCTGGCGAAGAACTTGCCCTACGGCGACCAACGACGTTTGGAGATTGCGCGTGCCTTGGCGAGTAAACCCAAGTTGTTGCTGTTGGATGAACCGACAGCGGGCATGAATCCACGTGAGACAGCCGAAACCACAGACTTCATTCTCATGTTGCGCGACGAACTGGGTATCACCATTTTGCTGATTGAACACGACATGCGTGTCGTTATGGGCATCTCTGAAAGCATCACCGTTCTCGACTACGGACAAAAGATCGCAGAGGGTGAACCGAGGGAGATTCAGCAGAATCCCAAGGTGATTGAGGCGTATTTGGGACGTGGGGCCGCAGGAAAAAGTGATTAAGATGGTGTGTCGGTGTGTCGGTTGTCGGTGGTCGGTGGTCGGTGGTCGGTGTGCTGATAGACCGATGACTGACCTACTGAATACTGACCTACTGAATACTGACACACCGATACACCAAATACTTGAATTTAACAAATGAGAAGACTAATGGCTTTACTTGAAGTTGACAATATACATACATACTACGGCAATATCCAGGCACTCAAGGGCATCTCGATTGAGGTCGATCAGGGCGAGGTTGTTTCGCTCATTGGTGGGAATGGCGCGGGCAAGACGACGACATTACGCACCATCAGTGGTCTTTTGCGCCCGCGTGAGGGGTCGGTGACATTTGAAGGCGAAGACCTGACGCAATATACGGCGCATGAGTTGGTGCATAAAGGCATCGCAATGGTTCCAGAGGGGCGTGGTGTCTTTGCCAAATTGACTGTGGCCGAGAATCTGGAGATGGGTGCGTATATCCGCGATGACAATGATGGTATCAAAGAGGATATCCAAAAATCATATGAACTGTTTCCACGTCTTGGCGAACGGCGTCGGCAGATGGCTGGAACCATGAGTGGTGGTGAGCAGCAGATGTTGGCGATGGCGCGAGCGATGATGTCGAAGCCACGTCTGTTGCTGTTGGACGAGCCGTCGATGGGACTTGCGCCTGTTTTAGTGGACACCATTTTTGACACAATTGTAAAGATTAACCAAGAAGGTACGACCATTCTGCTGGTTGAGCAGAATGCGCACATGGCACTGCAGATTTCCAATCGTGGTTATGTCTTGCAGACAGGTGAGATCGTGCTGAGTGATTCGGCCCAAGTCTTGCAGGATGATCCAACGGTCCAAAAAGCCTATTTGGGGATTGAGTAGCACTTTGTCAAATAAGTGATGAGAGCACTCATAGGTCTGGTTTGGTTACTAACCGGACAATCATGACCAACCTTGCACGGTTCAGGGAATGGGGTATTGTCCAGACCGTCACGCTGCTAGCGTGACCTACGAGTGTACTACGAGTGTACCTATCATCATTTATTTGACACCGTAGCAGTAGGATATGATGACGAGAATCGCCACAGACATTGGTGGGACATTTACCGATCTGGTCTATGTCAAAACCATGCCAGGGGGACACAGCGTTGTTGGCACGGCCAAAAGCCACACCACACCAAGCCAGTTTGAACAGGGGGTGATGGATGTCATCGCTGCCAGTCAGACATCGCCGCGTGAATTTGTCTCCTTTGTGCATGGGACCACGATAGTTATCAACGCCATCACCGAGAAAAAGGGCGTCAAAACCGCCCTGATCACCAGCCAAGGGTTTCGCGATGTGTTGGAAATTGGGCGCGGCAATCGGCCTGACTATTTTAACCTGGATTATGTCAAACCGTCACCCTTTGTTGAACGTTATCTACGGCGTGAAGTCCCCGGACGCATCAATTACAAGGGCATTGAAACCAGCCCGCTTGATCTTTCTGGGCTACCAGTCATGCTTGATGACTTCCGCACCGAAGGCGTAGAGGCCATCGCCATCTGCCTCCTCAACGCCTATGCCAACGACAGTCATGAGCAGGCTGTTTACGAGCAAGTGCAGACACTCTGGCCGGGGGCGGCGGTGGTTGCCTCGCATCAAATCACACGAGAATGGCGTGAATATGAACGGACCAACACCACCGTTCTATCTGCCTATGTGCAGCCCATTGCCCATCGTTATCTGGATGACTTGACTGGCCGACTGTCTACCGATGGCATGACCTGTGTGCCGTTGATCATGCAGTCCAACTGTGGTGTGGACACCATTGCCAATACGCGCGCCAAACCCATCGCCATGATCGAGTCTGGCCCCGCAAGCGGTGTGCTTGGGGCAGCGGCCTTGGGGCAGTTGATTGACGAGCCGGATGTGATTGCCATTGACATCGGTGGCACAACGGCCAAATGCTCGTTGATTCGGGATGGGCAGGTGGCGCTCAACACCAACTATTTTGTCGAGCAAACGGCTCTCTCTGGTGGCTATCCCATCATGGTTCCTGTGGTCGATCTGGTCGAGATTGGGCAGGGGGGTGGCTCCATCGCGTGGGTCGATGACTTCCATCATCTGCATGTCGGGCCACAGAGCGCGGGTGCTGACCCTGGACCCGTTGCCTATGGTATGGGCGGCACAGCAGCGACGACCACTGACGCAAACCTGGCCTTGGGCTGCATCAATCCTGATTATTTTTGTGGTGGTACATTAACGGCGGATATGAATGCGGTCCACCAGTCGTTGGATACGTTATCAACCAAACTCAACCTGCCACGCTCCGATGTTGCACGTGGCATTGTGCGGCTTGCCAACAACAATATGGTCAACGCCATCAAGCTGATTTCGGTGAATCGCGGCTATGATCCACGTGATTTCACCTTGATAGCCTTTGGCGGTGGCGGTGGTATGCATGCCTGTGCCTTGGCGCGTGAACTGGGCATTCAGAAAGTGATCATCCCGCATCACGCGGGTGTCTTCTCGGCGTGGGGCATGTTGTTGAGCGACTTACGCCGTGACTATCTTCAAACGCAGATTGTGGACCTTTCCTCCGAGGATGCCGCCAACCAGTTAAACCAACAGTTTGCCGCGCTCGAAGCGCAGGCCATTGCGGCCTATGCCGCAGAGCAAATTGACGCCGAGCGTGTGTATTGCCAACGCTATGGTCGGCTACGCTATCAAAATCAGGAACACTCTACCGAGATTGACCTGCCAAGCGGCACAATCACCAGCGCAAAGATGCGAGACATCATCGACCATTTTCATGCCACTTATGAACGCGAATATACCTATCGTCTTGACGCTCCAGTCGAGTTAGTGACTTTTCATGTGATCGCCTTTGCCAAGGTGGATAAGCTGCTTCCACAGCCATTGCCATCACCTGATGGAACCATGAAAGATACGGTTAAAGGGCAGCGATTGGTGGATTACCTAGAAGATGGTATCCACGAGGCCACGATTTATGACGGGGCACAAATGAGTGTGGGCATGTCGTTTGTGGGGCCAGCCGTGGTTGAGGAGGCAGACACGACAGTGGTGATTCCGCCGGGGATGGTGTGCGAGGCGGATCGCTATGGGAATTATGTGGTGACTGCAAGCACCGCACGATGACCCGTCTTTTCCGTCATTCCAACGAAGGCAGGAATGACAATCCAAGAGTGTATAGCTATGATGTACGATCCAATCACGATAGAGATTATCCAGAATTCATTGCAGGCCACGGCGGATGAGATGTTTGCGGCCATGCGACGCACGGCCATGAGCGCGATCATCTATGAAGTGCTGGACATGAGTACGGGAATCACCGACCGTCATGGGGAAATGGCGGGGTCGGGTGCGGGGATTCCGGCCTTTGTCAGTGTACTTGATAAAGCGGTCAAGGCGATCATTGCCAAATATAATCAGCCAGGGGACATTGAACCGGGCGATGTCTTTATTGTCAACGATCCCTACAGCGGCGGTGTCACGCACCTGAACGATATGGCCTTGGTGATGCCTGTGTTTGTGGGCAATGGTTCAGTGGAAGATAACGCAGCGCGCGAAATTGTGGCATGGACCGCCAGCATTGCCCACTGGAACGATGTCGGTGGGATGGTGCCGGGCAGCATGTCCACAGAAGCCACCGAAATTTTTCAGGAAGGGATCATTATGCCTGGGGTCAAGCTCATCGCCCAAGGAGAACCGATTCGTCCAGTATTTGAGATTTTAACCGCCAACTGTCGCATGCCCGATTTTCTGACGGGCGATCTGTGGGCAGGGATTGCGGCAGTACGCATTGGGGAACGGCGACTGCTAGAGACGGTTGACAAATATGGCAAGGATGTCTTTCTCCATGCGTTGGATGCCTATATGGATTATGGTGAGCAGGTCAGCCTGCGTGCGCTCCAAGGGTTGCCCAAGGGAACATTCACGCTGGATGAACCACAGGACAGCGGTCAAATCTATACCGTAACTATTGAAATTACCAACGATGCCTTTATTGTGGATTTACGCGGCAATCCCGAACAGGACCCCGGCCCCTTTAACATGAGCGGCGACAAGGCGATTGTGGCCTGCCAGATGGCCTTTATGAACATCACGGCGTCGGCGCATCTGGCCGATCATCTTGCTAATGGAGGGACATTCCGTCCACTCAAGGTCTTGCAGCGTGAAGGCAGCGTCTTCAATCCCACTTACCCAGCCGCAATGGGCATCTACTATGAGATTGGCGTCCGTCTTCATGACCTCATCATCCGCTGTCTTGCGCCGCATATGCCCACCCGTTTACCTGCTGGCAACTTCTCCTCGATCTGTGGAACCCTCTTTGGCGGCATTCACCCCGACACAGGTCGCTCGTATGCTGTGATTGAGCCTGAACTTGGCGGCTGGGGTGGCTCGTCGATGCGCGACGGCAACGGCGGACAGTTTAGTGCCTTTCATGGCGAAACCTATAATTGTCCGGCAGAGGTGGCCGAGGCGCGCTATGGTGTCACGGTTGAGTATCTGAGCTTTCACGATGAAGCTGGCGGTGCGGGCTTGCATCGCGGTGGCAAAGGAGTGCGCATTGACTATCGTATTCGCTCCGAGGAGGCATGGTTAACCGCAGCCTACACCCGCAACAAGGAACGACCTTGGCCTTTGGCAGGAGGACAATCCGGCTCGGCCAACCATATTCGCATCCGGCGAGCGACGGGCGAGATTGAGGACCATGCCGTCATGAGCGGACTTGTACTGCACCGTGATGATGTGATTCAGGTGATGACGGCGACGGGCGCAGGCTGGGGGAATCCACTGGAACGGGACAAGGCATTGATTGAAGCCGACCTCAAAAATGGGTATATTACACACGAGCAAGCGATTGAAGCGTATGGGATGGAGTACTGATCCGCATGAACAAATTAAACACACGCACCAATCAAGGTATTCTCTTCACCGACCAATATCAGCTCACAATGGCACAGCTTTATTACCGCATGGGACTTCACGAGCTTACAGCACAGTTTGATCACTTTTATCGACGCAATCCAGATTATAGCGAACCAAACTATGCGCACAAGGCTGGCTATTGCATCAATGCGGGGCTGGAATCCTTAGTCCACTGGATGCAACAGACTCGCTTTTGTCCGGTTGACATTGAATACATGCGCAGAATGCAGACCAACACGGGGGCGCAACTCTTTGCCAATGACTTTTTGGTCTGGCTGGCCGAACATGGTCACTTTGGCAACATCTCACTGCAGGCTGTCCCCGAAGGCCGCGTCATTCACCCCAACACACCGCTGACGGTTGTGCAAGGTCCACTGGCAATGGCACAGATTTTGGAGACAGCCCTGCTCAACTACCTCAATTACCCGATTTTGGTGGCGACCAAAGCGGCGCGGGTTGCCCATAGCGCAGGTGGCAATCCCGTGTTGGAGTTTGGTCTACGTCGTGGGCAGGAGCAGGGGGCCAATGCCGGAACACGGGCGGCTCTCATCGGTGGAGCAGGGTTCACTTCTAATGCCGGTGTTTCCCATTCAATGGGCATTCCCCCCGAAGGAACCCATGCGCACAGTATGATTCAACTTTTTATGTCGTTGGGGTTGGGTGAATTGGGCGCATTTCAAGCCTATGCCGACCTCTATCCCGATGACTGTCTGCTGCTTGTCGATACGGTCGATACGCTAGGGAGTGGTGTGCCAAATGCCATCCAAGTCTTTGAAAAACTACAGCGCAAAGGACATAAACCGGTGGGAGTACGGCTCGATTCGGGTGATTTGGCCGCCCTGAGTATCAAAACAGCAAAACTGCTCAATGATGCTGGCTTTGAGGATGTCAGCATTGTTCTCTCCAGCGACTTGGATGAGTTGGCGATTTTACGGATTTGTGAACACATTGCCAAACACGCAACACAACATGGACAGGATGCCGACCACGTAATCAACCGCCTTGTCTACGGCGTCGGTACACGGCTTGTGACCTCATGGGGCGAGCCTGCGCTCGGTGGTGTCTATAAAATTGTGGCCGTCAAGCATGGAAATGAGTGGAAGTCTGCTGTCAAAATCTCGGAAAACCCGATTAAAACACCCAATCCAGGACAGAAACGGCTGTGGCGGTTGTATGATCAGGCAGGGATGGCGATGGTCGATTTGGTTGCGCTGGTGCATGAGACACCAAATACGGCGACGAATATTGTCCTGAACAACCCGCTGGATGGCACAACCATGCAAACCATCGACCGCAGTGCGTTGGGACAGATTGAACTGATGTTGCAGGATGTGTTTGTGGATGGGCAGTTGATCTATGAACTGCCAGAATTAACGTCTATGCGTAGCCAGCGAGAAGCCGATATGGTGCGATTGCCTGCGGGTGTCAAAGAGATTGAGTCGCCCGCACCATATCCGGTGGCGATTTCGCCTGCATTATGGCAGTTCAAATCTGCGTTAATGAATGAGGTAAAGCCACCGATTGCAAATCGGCGTCTAACAAAGGAAACAGGCTGAAAGCCTGTTGAATAGCTATCTTTATGAAGTAGACACAACTCCGTACATAGCCCTTTGCCATTGAGAAGCACCCCATCATCAAACCCCAGCACGTTTTTAACGTGCTTGCTGTGTTAGACACCGATTTGCAATCGGTGGGTTGCTTCAACAACAACGCCACACTCTGTTCCCGCGTCAACATCATCAACGGCAACGTCATCATCCCCCGTGCAGGGTTCCACTGCTGGCGGCGGCTTGTCACCAAAATGCGACAGCCCCCGCTGGGTGGACACCACTGGTCAAGCAAGGCAGGGTCCTCGCAATTGTCAAAGATAAGCAGTCGCGGCAGTGTACGCTGCCACAACCCCAACACACGCCGCAGATAGGTGAGAACCAATCAGTCTAGCTGCGTACGCACAAAATTTAAGAATTCCCGCAGTGCTTGCTCCGGTACATCACTGATATGACTTCCCACAACATTTGGCTCGCTACCATCATGAAAATGTTTTGGGAATGTGGCAATTGCAGACCATTGTTTATGAGGCGCGTTATCATGTCGATAATATAGAGCCATCAATCGCCCTTCTTTCCCAATGATAGCTGTACCGATTGACAAGTTTTAACGAATACCAAACATCAGTAAAACTGTTGTCTCTCAGCAAAATACGGAGCTGATTTGTGCGTAGAGGAACCGTGCCGACAACAATATCTTGGAATTCCGTCTGTGCAATCTCTGCCAGCCAAACCATATCGACAACGCTCATGTGAGTGACTCCAACAACTTCGTCAGCCTGTCCCTTTCATATTCTAGATAATCAAGATGCTGCAAATCTTGCCAAGAGTCTGCTTCATTGAGTGTTCCCTCTGTATAGAGCGCATCCATTTCCTCAACACTGGTCACGTTATAGCGGCTATGGAGTGCAAAAATTTCTGCTTTGATTTGGCGCACTTGGCTTTGTAGAAAGAGATGGACGGACTGTGCCAATAGCTCATTGATCGAAAGTTGGAACCCTTGTGCAATCGTGTCCAGAATCGGAGATGCTTCAATCTGGATCGGTGCTTTGTCGGCGGGTTGCCTGTTGCTGGTTGGGTTCGGTTTGAACTGGAAAAGAGGCAGTAGACTGTCTAGCCTCTCTTGGTTTAGTTGTGCCATTTTCCTGCCTTTCGGAAAAAATCTGTATCCTATTTGACGATGACTGATTTTAGCAAAGTCCTTGTGAACGCACAAACTAGCTGTGACCACCGATTGCAAATCGGCGTCTACCACAGGAAACAGGCTCAAAGTGACCTACTTTCGCCTTATTCTGCAACCGCCGCGTCATCTACAAAAACATACCAATCATCACAAACGTCCCGTACTGACATCATATCTATTCTACAATGTACGTGTTCATCATATTTGGCATAATCCAACGTTAAAGATTGACAACCAACACATCTATCTTTATACTGACATCAAGCTACTATTGCTGAACAATAAATGCAAGAGGCACACATGGAAAACAAACGCAAGGATTGAAAAAACGATGGAACAAAACATAAATGTCTTTTTATACCAAGACCCCAATCTCGGTTCACCCAACCCCGCAGAACTATCGGCCAAACTGGACGACCGCATCACGTTAACCGCTGGTGGTGGTATCCCCAACCCAGCCGGCTATCATATCCTGATTGCGGCCATTCCATTGCAAGGTCATCTGGACGCCAGCCCCAACTTGCACTCGCTCATCATTCCTTATTCGGGAATTCCGGCAGCGACGCAAGCCTTACTCAAGCAGTATCCCCAAATTGCTGTTCACAACACACCCTACAACTACATTGCCAGTGCAGAGACCGCGCTTAGTCTTGTGTTGGGCAGTGCCAAGTTTGTCGCCAAGGGGGACCGCAACCTGCGGCGTAATGATTGGACATTGCGCTATAGCGAGCAGCCGCAGATTGTGCTGCATGGACGCACGGTACTAATTCTTGGCTATGGACGCATTGGGCGACATGTGGGGATGGTCCTCAATGCGTTGGGCATGGATGTGATTGGTGTGCGGCGGACTGTGCGGCCAGAGGATAGCGAGGATGCCTTTGCCGAGGTTCACAGCTTTGGGCAGCTAGAGGCGTTGCTGCCCCGTGCCGATGTCATGGTCATGGCCTTGCCCGCCACGTCTGAGACTGATGAGATGATTGGCGAACGTGAACTGTCGCTTCTGCCAGACGAAGCCATTCTGGTCAACATAGGGCGGAGTTCCACGCTTAACGAGACGGCATTGTACAATGCACTGGTCAGCGGCAAGTTGGCGGCAGCGGGGATTGATGTGTGGTACAACTATCCATCGACGATTGAAGAGCGGTTGACTGTGCCACCGTCGCAATATCCATTCCACGAACTGAAGAATGTGATCCTCAGTCCACACCGCTCCGGGTGGTTAGGCAAGGATAGCAGTGGTCGTGTGGCAATGTTGAGCGAGATGCTCAATGCCATTGCCAGAGGGGAACCGCTGCCCAACCCCGTGAATTTGGAACTTGGCTACTGACCCAACGCCATGAGTTGAATTGCCAACGTGCGAATCTCGTCGCCCATCACAACCCGTTCTCGCCATGCAACGGGGATACCTTCTTCGCCATAATACGCACCTGCGACTTGCCCGCAGATGGCCGCTGTTGTATCTGTGTCATCCCCCAAATTGGTTGCCATCAACACGGCATCACGATAGGTATCGGTCTGATCAAAACACCAGAGTGCTGCCTCTAATGAATTGACTACATAACCATTGCCATTAATCTGTGCGCGTGATTTGGTGCGATATGTACCCGTCGCAATCTGTTGAATTTTGCGAGATAGACCAGAGAGTGTTGCGCCACCAGAAAGAATAGCCTCCTTATCTGCCCCTTGGAGTGCCGTAAACAACATCACCCCAAAGAGCCGACTCGCCTCCACACACTCAGCTGCCCCATGTGTTGTGCGTGAACCTTCGCCGGAATAATGCACGGCGTCATCCAGTGATTTATGGTAGAACATCGGCACAGGGGCAAGCCGCATGATACAGCCATTCCCCGCCGTAAAGGGGTCGGTCGAACCGCTGAATGGATAGCCCGTATGACGATATTGGCGCAATGCTTCCGAGGTGGTGATGCCGATGTCAAAACAGCGGCCATTGCTGCTCAGGTAGCCCGTTTCAAACCATGCGCAATAACGCTGCATCTGGTCATCGGCATCAAACCCTTGCTTCTCGACCAAGCTCGTCGCCAGACACAGGGCCATTGAGGTGTCATCGGTCCATTCACCCGGCTTTAAGTTGAACGGTCCTTTACCGACCATATCGGTAACAGGGGGAAAGGAACCACGTGGTTTGAATTCAGCCGTTGTGCCGACGGCGTCGCCAATGGCAAGTCCTAATAGTGCACCTGTAAATTTGGTTGTTTGAGACATAATTTTGCTCCTAAGAGTAGCGAATCAGCAAGTCAGCTTGTCAGCTTGTCAGCTTGTCAGCAAGTGTGCTGAACTGCTGATAAACTGAAGTGCTGACAAACTGACTTGCTGAACTGCTAAATTTACTGATTGACAATCAACGGCAAATACAGCGGAATGGACCACTGATGCTCAACAGGCAGCACCTGAATCCGTTCATCAAATGCATTGTGATGATGGAAGAGCAGTAGTCCCTGGCTATCGGCTCGAACAAAGGCAGGGAAGTTGAGTTGGGCAGAGATAGCACTGCCCTCCGCCGCTCGATACATCGGGGTCCCATCAACGCCTCCATAGAATTTTAGCCCGGGTTGCGCAACATCATACGACAGCACGTTGTTTTCCGGCGCAACAGTCGATGTCATCGGCACACGGTCGGTGATGCCCTCCTTGTCGTTGCTCTCGGTCTCAATGTAATAATTAAACGTGGAGTCGCTTTCGGTTAGCCCAATCGCCGCCGCATCCACTGCCATCACCATCACGTTGTTGTGATAGGGGGCGGTGTCCATCTCGCTTGCACTAAAGATGTTGAGGAAGGAGTGACTGCGCAGCGTACCCGTTTCTAAATTCTCAATCGCGGTGATAAAGGCATCGCTGACATTGAAATCACTATTATAGGCGCGTTCATCCGAACTATAGACCATATAGTCGCTTTCACCATCTTCATCAATATCAATATAAATGCGGATTTCAGCCTCCTTGGGCGTGTCCCATTGCGCATGGGTCGAGATGCCCCAGTAGATGGTTGTCTGCGCAACCGAGCCAATGCTACTCGTCCCATCATTCCCCACGCCATAATCAGACGTAATCCCCACATGCTTCACATCGGCCTGATCATATTGATAAAATTCAGGGTCATCCTCATGAAAAAGATTGATGGCGGGTGTATTCGCACTCTGGTAGTGCAATTCAAAGGCACTCACCAGCGACTGTGTTCGTTGAGGATCGTTGTCCGCATTCAGTGCATAGCCCGTCAGTGAAACCGAGCCTGTATCCATGTTGGCATGATCCATATCCATCTCATCCATATCGCCATCCCCACCAAACGCGGCCACCAAATCGACGGTACGCATCTGAGCAATGGGATAAGGTGCGGCATAGAGGGGCAGGTTCAGCACGGGACGACTGGCCTCCAGTTGGCCGCGTAACTCCCCTTCCACATTGTTGACGCTCTTGACATTGACATACAGCCCACCTGCCAACAACAATCGTTGATCGTCCTCAGTCAACACAATGGTTCCGTTAATCGAGTCCTCCAGCGAAAGTTGCCCATTGGTGCTGCTATAGAGCGTGTGCGCCACATCGCCAATGGTATGGTCCAGCCCACGTCGTAGCTGTACAGATGTGATACCGGCCTCATTGGCATTGGCAACGGTAAGTTCATAGGTCAATAGTCGATTGTTGGGGTTATACCGAAAGATGGCAAGCCCCTCAGCAACACTATCAACCGGAGGCGCAACACTCTCACCCGTCAAGGTTGCCCGAAAAACGACATCATTCGGCCAGAACAGCAGATACCCCGCTTCCTCGCTCAACCATGCACGCGTGATCCCCTGTGTCGCGGACACAGTTGCATCGCGTGTCCGGCGCAGTTCCGTACTGTCAACCGTCATCATCACGGAGAAGTTATCATGCCCCCCCGCTGGAACCAACAATGTGCGCGCCGTTGGCAACACAAATTCCACGCCGGGCACATCCGTCACAGGCACATAGGTCATGGTATAGGTGACAGGCTCTGTGCTTTTATTGGTCATACGAATATTTTTTAAGTCCACATAATCGGACAAAACTTCTGGCGCACCAAACGAGACGCTGACCAGCACTGGCTCCTCGGCATTATAGACCAAGACCTCATTTTGTGTGGCTTTCACCAAATCCACCCGACCAGAGCCAACCCGTGTGGGTGAGTGGGGGATGGAATCAATGGTGGTGTTGCTGCGAATCCAGGGCATGGCCGTGTTCATCAACAATGCTTTCAACTCTGTCACGGTCCAATCGGGGTAGAGTTGACGTAGCAGAGCCATTGCGCCTGCCACATGTGGAGCCGCCATGGATGTGCCAGAGATGGCGCGTCCACCACTACCCGTGGTGGCTGTCCCTTGTGATGCCGAAAAAATGCCGTGTCCTGGGGCGGCGATATCGGGCTTTAAGAGCGTGTCCACACGACGTGGCCCACGTGAGGAAAACACCGACAACGTATCGGCGCTGGATGTGGTGGCAAAGGCAATGCCAAAGGGGATGGCATGCCGGATGGAGGCGACGCTGATGGCATAGGAGGCGACGGCAGGTGTCCCTGTTGCATAGTAGGTGTCGCCCGAATTGCCTGCCGAGGCCACCACAATGATGCCAATTTTGGCGGCACTGTTGGCCGCAAGCGACGTCAAATCCTGTTCAAGCCCATAGGTTGACCCAAGTGACATATTGATCACATCCACACGATCTGAAAAATCGCCATCCTGATTGGGGTCCACCGACCACTCCATTGCCAAATCCGTGATGTCTGTGCTGCCCGTACAGCCAAATACCTTGAGCGCATAGATTTGTGCATTGGGGGCAACGCCGGGACCAATATAGAAATCCTCTAAATTGACATTGCTGTTGTAGGGACCTTGATAGGTGCTGCGGTCCTGATTGACACCATAACCGGCCAATGTGCCCGATACATGGGTTCCGTGATTATAACAGTCCATCGGGTCATCATCCGGGATCGGGACGGGCTGATAATCTTCATCCTCTGGATTCGAGTTATACACATCACCCGTAAAATCGTAGCCACCAATGACTTTGCGATTGGGGTAGCCTGGGATATCGCCCACCTGCGTGATATCATTCTCTGCATACCCTGTATTTGGACCACCAAATGTGGGATGCAAATAGTCAATGCCCGTGTCGATAATCGCCACCTTGATGCCCGCTCCGGTTGCTGGAATGGTTTCCTGCCCGCCATTCATCTGTGCGACATTGATGCCATCCCATAGATCAACCGCACCGATGTAGGGGACACTGCGGCTGTTGTTGGGCCATTTGGGACGAAGCGGATGAATGGCCTTGACCGATGCCAGCTGCGCAATTTCATCTAAACGTTCGGCGGGGATTTCGATGGCAATGCCGTTATAGACACGCTGCACACGATAGATTGGCGTTGCACCAAAACTTTCTAAGGTGGATAAGACTCGCTGCTGGCTCTGTTCAATGGTGGCAAGCTGCACTCTGGTGGCTGCACTAACACGTGCTGCTGTCACCTGATGTTGGGCCTGCGCATAGAGACTGGCATACACATCTGTCACCGATGGTTCGTGCAATTGGACCACGACTTTCACGCGTACGCTCTGTGTGGATGATTGGGTGATTTGTTCATCCCCGGTGCTATTGGCAGATGCCGTAGAACTATTTTCTAAGGGCATTGAAACGAGGAATGACGCCAAAAAAAAGGGGAGACACCAGTATAAAAACCGATAATAGATTGTGGGATTTTTTTTCGACAAATCTGAATTCTGCTGTAAACCAAAACGTGTGTTACTCATTCGTATTCTTATCCTACCTAAATTTGAGTTGATAATCTTATAGACTCTGTGATAGCTATTATGACAGGAACAAAACATTTGTATGGAACTAACATTACCCGAACGCTGTTGTTATTATATACGATAAAGGCAAGATTTTACCTCGTCTATTTGTCCATATAAGTAAAATCAAATAAATTTTTAGAAATAGTGGAGAGGACCCCGTTCACTCAGCCAATTTAATAAAATTCAACAATCAAAAAATTGCGTATATTCTGTCAAAATGGTAGAATATACGCAGTTGAGATAGGTGGTTTTATCTACGAAACGTTAGATAAGTAAAATCCCAAGCGTCACAAGTATGTCTGTGTAAGTAACTCATAATCCAAATG
>JBCCFC010000176.1:0-14861 GCA_039029935.1 Chloroflexota bacterium | reverse complement strand
GGGTGCGATCCTCGACCTCCTCGGTCGACGGGCGGGGGGCGCGACGATCTGTCCCAGCGAAGCGGCCAAGGCGGTCGACCCCGACGCCTGGCGGGAGCTCATGGAGTCCGCCCTATGACACCAAAGGGACACTCTTATACTACGATCACTATGGTCGAGGGAACCAGTCGGAAGACTTTACGAGACACGCGATGCTTCAATTTAACCCGCCATCCAATAGCTGTGCAGACCGCGTGGAAGTACAAGTTGTTGGCAAAACAGACGATATTGATATCACTATCTACGATAACCTGATTGAACATGACAAAGGTCAATTTAAAGGCGGTACTATTTTGGCCCAAAAATTGGACCAATCGACCATTGGGGGCGGAAACATTTCCATCCACCTGACCCCCACTGTCCGCCTTACAGATAAGGATGGTACGAGGGTCTCAAATGACGTGTACGTTGCCATTCGCATGGATGACACAAAAACAGATTATTGGCCCATAACCGCTGATATATCGGGTGACACGGAAATCATCTCGGCCTACGATTCTGAGGATGGCATCGTATGGTCTAAAGAGGAATACAAGCCCTACAATATTCGCCTGCGTACAACCATTTGCGCTGAGCATGTACCCTCTGGTCCGCCACCAACGCCAACACCCATACCGACATCCACCCCAACGGCCACGTCCAGCTCTACACCGACACAGACACCAACGCCAACATTGGGACCGGGTGAACCCACACCGACGCCAACGGCCACAATCCCCATCGCCGTTGTCTGTCAAGACCCCGTGATGCAACAGCAGATGCTCGCCGCGTCACAGAGTACCCTTATGATGCCGTTGCCCTTAAAGCCAAGACCAATGACCATTGATCGTTTCCCTGTACCACCCCAGCAACTATCCTCGTCTGAGATTATCGCACAGGCAAAAAGCCAAAGGCAGCATATACTGCTGACGGCGACGGCTGAACCTGTTGACAACACACAAGAGTACTATACAGGGCTGGACGAATCGATAACTCCACCAAACCTCTTGGGCGAAGTGTGGCTGCCCGATGGTGCCCCTGCATTTTTGGCATCGGTCACAGGCTATGCGCTTGATACCGAGGGGCATCCATATCCACAACCTGTGTTTCAGACGCAGACCGATATGGAAGGCGGGTTCGAGTTGTTTGTGCCAGCAGACGAATATCTCTTTGTAATTGACCCACCACAGATAGATATTGATGGCACACCGTTGGATGGGGTACAAAGACTGACCCAGACCGTGCGTTTTGAGGAAACCGAAGGCGGGGTAACACTGGACCCATTTGTCCTGCCCGCAAGTACAAAAATCATTCGCGGACGCGTCGTCCATCCAGCAGCCAATGGTGAAACACCTGTTACCAATGTCCGCATTGACGCGGTCAACCAAGAAACCCATCAGCGGCTTCACACCTTTTCGACCGATAACGGCGCATTTGAGTTCCATGTCGGTGGCGGGGCATGGCAAATCAGCGTGTCACCCATGCCGGGTCCAATAACATCTACAGATATCTGGCTACCGATCAATCAAAGGGAGCAGGTCCAGTTTGCGCTGGATGACCAAGCCGAAACGCGGGAGAATGTCGAGCTACGTGTCCGTCCACCCGATGCCATCGTCACAGGCCAACTGGTAGATACACTGAACAGCCCCTTGTCCGCCAGCGCGTTTGATGCTGAAAATCGAAACACCCATGCCGAAGTCAAGCTGGTCGACTATAGGACAGCGCATGTTGGCACAAGCTTCCTCAATCCAGATGGAACCTTTGCCATCCCCCTATTGTCGGGACGCTATCACGGCTTCATTACGCTGGATAAGGACGCCTATCCGCAGTGGACAGGCCCCGTGTTCCATCAGTCGCTCTCTGTTGTCACAGGGACGATTGAGTTGGGGAAAATCCCTGTGCTGGCAAACAGCGTGGTCATCAGCGGGTATATCCATGACATCATCGGCAACCCTGTACGCAACATCTTTGTGGATGTATGGGATGGCAGCGGCTTGTGGCTGAATGAGGCCAGTGACCACAATGGTTACTATGAAATTGCTGTGCCTGCGGGTACATGGTGGGTGGAACCAGCCCCGCTGGACTATCAGTCTAAACTCTTTACAGGCGAGGCGCGGCAGATTCGTTTGGATGCCGACAACCCCAGCCAGCGGGTCGACTTCTCGCTTGAACGCACCAAAGGCCATCTCTTTGGCACGTTGCGAGATGAGACAGGTAGACTCTTGGTCGATACCCAAGCGGATGTCTATCTGCAAAAGGGGGAGAATCCGCATATTGTCGACTCTGTGTCTGTGGAAAATGGTCGCTTTAAGATTAAACTGCCCTACGGTGATGTACGTGTTGGGCTGCATCTGGACGCTGAAAGCCCTTATATCTTGCCCCGTGACAATTGGCGTGTAGCAGATAGTCCCGCCGATACAACAATCGAGTTGGTGCTGCAATCGCCCAACGCAACGATTCAAGGTCAGTTGCTCGATGACGCTGGAAATCCTGTAACCAACCTGACGGGGCATGTCATTGCGACAGAAGCCAGACGACCTGACCATTGGAAACGTAGCCCGATCAACCCCCATGATGGCAGTTATCGTCTGGACCTCATGACGGGGGCATGGGAACTCAACTATAGATTAGACCGAGCTCTTGCCAATGATGATATGACAATGCAAAGATTTGCCACATATCCGGCTACATTCGTCAGCGTTACGCTGGAGGCCGATGTGGTGACAACACAAAATTTGGCGGCGGTGTCTTTGACAGGCGCAGTGCGTGGTCATGTGGTTGATGACAGCGGTAATCCACTGCCCAACGCCTCTGTGTGGATGCGCATTGAGGGCTATGAAACCAGCACACGGACCGATCAACAAGGTGCGTTTACGCTCTATGCGCCCTATACACCATCCGGTGTCAACAGCGACTCCACTCTCATCGTCAGTATGGCCGTCTATGCACAGCCACCGTTGCACCATGAGGGCATGACGTCATACCAAACCAGTACACTGTGGCAGGGACGACTGGCGGATGTGCTGGAAGATGCGGTGGACGTTAACCGAGCTACCAGTAGGCGCGTTCAGCTTGTCGCACGATCCACCAATGCATACTTTGTTGGGCAAGTTATGACAGGGATTACGGGCGAACCTGCTGTGAACGTCCATGTGTCGGGTGTGAACAGCCATGATAGCCAGACCTTTGCCACCACCACCAATGATGACGGCTGTTTTGCCGCCTCCATCCATGTCGATGGTTCCTATGAGTGGACAGTGACCGCAAAACAGAAGGGAGCCTATGGCACAACGGCTTTGACCAGCCAAGCCACCATTCTCGGCACACTTGATACAGGCGATGTACAGACCAAATTATCGCAACAAACAATGCTTTCGCTGGGTGCGGCCATGCGCTTACAGCCACGTATCCCATCACTTGTTGTCCCCGACGCCAGCACACACCTATTCTCGGTCGAGCGAGGGTTCCGTCACACCCGAACCGATGGGTTCACTATTGACATTCCACCCAATGCGATTGACACTATCGAAGATCAGGTGCGGCTGGAACTGAAACCGATCATTGAAGTGCCCAATACCTATCTCTATAAAGCGATTGGCTATGCGTATGAATTTGCACTGACAGATCGGTTGGGCAATCCACTGTTGACGCCCTTTATCCGCGATATCCATACATCGCTCCAATTAGATGACATCCGGTTGGCGCACTATGAAGATGTGGTTGTTGGGCAACTTGTGGACCAGCACTGGGTCGTGCAAAAGCAAACCGTCACAGACCAACAGCGGTTTATCAATGACTTCTCAGCGGTATTCAACCAACAGGGCATTTATTCACTCTTGGTTGCCAACCCGATTGACAGTTCGATAACCCCCGGTGGGACAGATGACCCAACGGCACTGCCTGTCACAGCAGAGCCGGTGTTGTCGCCAGAATGGTTCTCCTTCTTGCCATTGATCAATCGTTAGCGGGTCCGTTAAGGCGATTTCGGGAAGAGAAATATACGATAGAGACAATGTATTCGTATGTTTTAGTAGCACGAGCGTGTGTTCTGGATGTTGATTGAAATTGTCGTAGAAGGAGATGTGTTCATGCAGATTATACAATCCAGTTGGTTCATCAAATGTATAACGATTGCCCTATGTATGATTGGGTGGATGGCCTTGCTGCCAACTGCTGATGCCTTTGCGCAAGATCGCCCCTCGGATAATTGGTCCTATGATATCCCCGATATGGTGGTTGCAGGGCAACCCTTGACGATTACCTATTATTACACGCATCCCAAAGGCGCACCCGCGCTTGATAACCTTAAAATGATTGATTTACTGCCGGAGTGGAATGTGATAACGGATACAACTTCATCCATCAAACTATATCCATCTTCGTATACCTGGGGGTTCATGGGTGAAATTGAACATGGACCATTGGCTTCTGGTGAAACGGCGAAATTTACCTATGCTGTTCCAACAAATCCTTATCTTGAATGTTCTCACCTGAACCTTCGCGATATTGATTTTGAACTGACCTACTCTTTGCGAGGTCGCTCGATTACAAGAACCCAGAAAGAATCTTTCTTTCATAGCGTTGACCTATTCAGTGACTATCTTTCTGGCCGTGAGACAAATGACGATACAAATCGTTTGCTCTCTGGTCGGCCAAGGCCAGTTTCCCAGACATTGCATCCGCGTTTTGTGACGCCGGGAGAGGTATTTACCTACACCTTTGTGGTTGACAATAAGGGGAACGCCCCTTTAGAGGAACTCTCGGATATCTCTGTTGCTTTGCCAGAAAGTGTAAACTATGTTCGCGGAGGAACCTATGATCCGGACTCTAGGGTTGTGTCCTATCAACCGATACAAAATCTACAGCCAAATGAAGCCCGTCGATTGACGTTGGTTGCACAAGCGATTGAACTCAGTCAAGATGTATATGAGCAATGGGCTGAGTATGAGGATGCTGTGATAAAAAGTTTTGAACGTGCTGGCAATGAAGAAGCCTTGTCTCTATTCTCGATCCCTCGTCATAGTTTAGGGATTAATGACGCTATATTGAATGGTGTTTATCATATCCATACCCCCGATGGTGTATTCGCAGGATGTATCTCCTCTTTTGCTGATGAACCCTTGTCAATTGTAGAACCCGGCATTGTCGTTGCTACCTACAAAAATAAGGCAGGTGTTGCCTTTGAACCAGAGATTCATGGATATCAGTTTCAAAACTATGGTCCTTATCCGGATGCTGAGAATGATTTGAGCACCAAAGATCTCTTTGATATCTTTGGCCCGGCCATCTGTCGTCTACCTTCTGACGAAGATGACGAAGATTCGGATGTTATGCCGACTAGAGATACCTGTCAACTAACCGCCCACACACGTTGGATTCAAAATGAACTCAAACAGATGGAAGGAGGACATTGTGAAGGCATGGCTGTGACTGCACAACGATTTTTTGAGGGGGCTGGCTTTGGCGAGAGAAACACACCCGCAGATTTTCAAGAGGGCGCACAAACTGTTTTTGACCTCTCATTCCCCAATCAAATACTGGAGAACTATATTGCTGCTTATTTTATTCGTCAACGCCTCGAGAATGTTGCAAGCAGCGGCGATAGTAGTCGTCAATTGAAACCCTCAGAAACCGTCAAAACCCTCATCGAAGGCTTTAATCAAACACCTTCCATCGGTTATACATTGGCAATTTTCAAGGGCGATGGCAGCAAGAGAGGGCTTGCGGGGCATACGGTGACACCCTATCAAGTCGAGCGGCGGAGTGCTGATTCACCTGTTTATGACATTTATATTTATGACAACAACCATCCGGGGTTACGTGGGACGATTTCTGTTCACACGGATACGGAGCAGTGGTATCACATGAATGATATACCTTCCGTTGTAGGCACAAATGAAGGCAATCCTGTATACTATTATGGCAGTGAATTCAATACGATGGAACTCATTCCTATTGCCGCACGGGATAAACCGGAGGGTGAATATTTCCCCTGCCAGTTTGGTTTATGCCCCATGATTGCTCAGGTGAACAGCGGTGCGTCATCTACTATACAAAGTCGCAAAAATTCACTGACTGTCCAATTTACGGGCGAAGGGGATGTCTCTATTACCAATGATGAAGAAGAGCGTCATGGCTATGATTTTGAAAATGAAGTCTTGCTTGAGGAGATTGAGGGGGCCAAAACAACCTATTTAAAGCATGGCCTTGGTAAAAACCTCCCCCCTGTATACGAAGTACCCTATGACGAGTTGGATGGCATGTATGAGGTTGACGTTAGTGGCGCGATGGCTGCTGATGCTCTAACAGATTTTACCGAAGGTGATCTTTCGATTACTGGCCCAGGTTTTATCCTTGGCATGGACGATATCACGCTCGGTGCTGAGGACCAATATTCATTCCAAATCAGTCCTGATGGGGATGAACTCTACTTCGAGGCCATCACGGATACGATTACGCCTATCTTCTCGTTGGCCTTTGCTCCCTTTAGTGACGGGAAACCGGGGTTCACCGTCGAAATGGACAGCGTTTTCCTTGAGCAAGACGAAGCCACCTATCTTGGGTTTGACAAAGAAGCAGGGTTGATTCACCTCGTCTGGCCCAAATACCCAAAAAGTTACCCACTCCGTGACCGATTGGTGTGGCTCTCGCTGACCGCCTACTGGCCGGACCAAGTGATTGAGGAGACCTATGAACTTGCCATTTCACAAAACACAGAAACGGTCTATCTCGATTATAACAATTGGACCGCAGGCAATAACATTCCGGTTGTAGGTGGCACACTCACCTTACTCAACCGTGAAATACTTGTTGATGATGCAGAACAAGCGTGGAAACTCTATATTCAATTTGCAGAAGAGCCAACGCTAGACACAGGCACATTCTCACCCGCATTTTTACGGTAAACAGTGATGAGTGATGAGTGATGAGTGATGAGTGATGAGTGACGAGTGATGAGTGATGAGTGAATAGTTACATAATTCACCCTGTCACCCTGCCACCTTGTCACCTTGTCACCCTGTCACCCCATCTCCTCTTTCCACAGTGCGAGAACCTGACGGTTGACGGTGACATTTTCGAGATACGACCTGTGCCACAAGGGATTGTCGATTCGTTGGGCATAGGTGTTGAGGTTTTTGTAGGTTTGTGTTAAGAGGGGGGCGGCACGCTCATCTTGGTTTGCAGCTAGGACGAGATAGAGGTATAGGTAGACCTCGAAGGGTTCTTTGAAGTGATAGGTTTGGTCAGGATTCTCGTATAGCCACGCAATCACCTCTTCCACATAGTGCATGGCTGCTGATAAATCGCCTGATTGGTACAATACATGGGCCAAGGCAGCCATTGCCTCAATCCGTTGATATTCAGGTTCATCTGGATAGAATGTTAGTGCTTGTTGATACAACACCTTTTTTTTGTCGTGTGCGTCGTCACCAATCAGATCGGCTTGAAACTTGGACACATATCCCTGTAATTGGTTGCTCTCTAGCGTTTGTGCAATGGACTCAGCTTCTTGTAGTGTCATCAGTGCATTCGTGCTGTCACCGATGTTGTGGTAAATAATCGCGAGATTGACCAGGCAGTTTACCTGTTTGTCGGGCATATTCGTGGTTTTGCAGAATTGCAACGTTTGTTCCATATGTCTGTGAGCGGTTTGATCTAATCCCAATCGCATATAGACAATGCCAAGGATATAATGGGTTTGTGCGATCTGGAATTTTTGCCCCAGATTTTGAAAAAACTGAATGGCTTTTTCGCCTGTCTGTATGGCCGTCACATACTCACCCATATAGAGTGCCACCCGACAGAGGCTACTGGATGCTTTATATAGAGCTAGCTCACTGTCGATCTCATGACTAATTTGTATGGCTTTTTCAAAACAGTCCTTCGCAATGTCGAGATCACCCAACCATGCCCGCATATCCCCTGTAATCACTAAGCCCTCAACCTCTCTGCGTCGATTTTTGTGTTGTATGCAGAGCGCATGTTCTTGTGTGAAATCATGAAGCATTTCCTCAAATTGACCAATAAGGCTATGTATCCGACCCCGCAGGTTGAAACAAAGAATCATCAAATAGGGATTGTCTATTTGTTGGACACAAGACAACGCCTGTTGTACCTTTTGATAAGCATTATGATAGTCACTTTGGTTTAATAACCCTTGACTCCAAACCCAATTGGCCCATGCTTGGGCATAGAGCTTGTTACTGGTGTTGTCGTGTAATAAGTGAGTATAGTCAAGGGCTTGTTGTGCCTGTTCAATGGCCGCATGATACTCCCCCACCTGCTCATGGAAATATCCGTTCATTGCCAACAAAACGCAGTAGACTGCAAGATGTGTGCTATCCATCTGTCCTTTTGCCCGTCCTTTTGCAATCGCCTGTGTCATCTCAAACTGGAGCTTTTGAATAGCCTGTGTAAATGCATCCACGCCCTCTTTATGAAGCCCGAGCATATCGTATAGCAGTAGTAAAGCCATCTGACTCTGTGAAAGAAGTGTTATATTCTGTTGTCTAATACTATGTTGCCATGCCTGCCGGATATTGTTGAGGTCGGGTGTCAGGTCAGCAATCGTCAGATGAGGGGTCTGCCCTTGCAGTGATTTTTCCTCTTTTCCAAGCCACTGTAAATAAAAGCTGGCGTGACTATCCCTTACAGTCGTTTTCTGCTTGCCCTCTGGAGAGTGTTCAACAACATTGTCGGCAGACTCTGCCAATTTTTCGACGCCAAATTGTCGCAATAGTTCATGGATTTGATAGCGCTGTGTGCTTATTTGCTGGATTAACGATTGTTCATGAAGTCGTTTGAGTTGATGGGTTGATGCACCAACGACTCTTTGGGCTGCTCGGCGTGTAAAGCCATCTTGGAAAACAGTAAGCTTTGTAAAGCTGCTCTGCAACGCAGGCTCTAACATACCCCATGTATACTCAAACATCGCACGCACACTTCGTTGTCGTTCTGGCATGTCCGGCCATTCGGCTTCTAATATATCAATGCTCTGCTGACATGCACTGACCAACTCTTCTGGTGAGAGAAAATCCATATAGGCTGCCCCCAGAACAATCGCAAGAGGCGTCCCCTGGACCATGACGCAGAATTGGCGGATAGCACCACAATTTTCTTCAGTCACTTGAAAAGTCATATTATTGCGGACGGCTACCTGTACAAAGAGGCGAAACACATCAAGCGTTATGAGGTCCGATAGGATGAGTGGGCTGTCTACCGAGGGGATGAGCATTCCACCCAAAGGGAATAGATATTCTTGTTGCATCTGCAAGGGTTGGCGTGATGTGACCAACAGTTTGACTTTGGGGGCAGATTGCAAAATTTGTATGAGCATCAACGCGACCAATCGTGGCTGCGGCTGCTGGGATGTCGTGGATTGTGTTAGTAGATGTTCAATATTGTCAAGCACAATCAACATTTCTTTGGACTCTAGGTAGCTGCAAACTTGGGCGAGAACATCTTGTTGCTCGGAGAGAACGACAGCCAACGATTGTACAATGGCTTCTGGCAAACGTTGCGCCGACTGCACACCAGCCAGCGGTACATAGGCAACGCCGTGTTGAAATTCTTTCATCCTTTCTATTTGTCTGGCTGTCTCGACAGCTAGGTAGGTTTTGCCAATACCTCCCAAGCCTGTCACCGTCACTAATCGACAGTCAGGGCGTTGTAATTGTTGTGTCAACGTCACCCGTTCGGATTGACGACCCACAGATGGCTCAACAAAAATAGGTAATGGTGATGTGTATGAGCGGTTAGATTTCTCTGCCAAAACAAAACGCTCATAATCGGCGATGGTTTCTGGAGAAGGGGGGACATCAAATTCCTCTGCCAACATGTTGACAAGTGCCTGATAGGTTTGTCTCGCGGCCTGCTGCTGATCATGTTGCGCCAACATGATCATGAGTTGCCGTCTGGCATCCTCATCAAATGGGTCCAGGTCGATTTTTGACTTTGCATAGTCAATGCCGTCCGCATAGTTGCCCTCAGCGATACACACCTCTATAAGACGTGTTAAGGCTTCCAGAACCGTTTGCTCAAAATATTCGCGTTGCAGATGTTGCCATTCCGAAAACCCCGTCGCGTCCTCTATCTCTATATCTGTTAAAAATGACCCTTGGTAGTATGACCACAGCATACGAAGGTTATCTGAGTTGGCCCTATGTGTATCTGTTGTTGATTCGACTGATAATGGCCTGAAGAGTGTCTCTGCAATTTGTTGGAATGCCAAAACGTCAACCCATATATTGTTAGTGGGTTCAAACGAAATGGTCTGGCGGGTAGCCGTCAGGTATGGTTTAAAGACGCTTGGCAGGCGATTGAGGGTTGAGCGAAGATTGGGCAGTCGCCGATTGAGTGGTGCATTGTCCCATAGCAACTCAGCCAGCTTGGATCGGGTGTGTGTGCCGGGGTTACACACCAGATAGATAAGGAGTGCCGCAACTTTTTGACGGGGGACCTGGGGCAGCGGTTGACCCTCGACACAAATGGTCATTGGCCCCAAGAAAGACAGATATAGTTGATGTGTCTTGGGGGACAAGACTTGTTCAGTTGACACTTTTTCTCCGTTATCCATTCACTATGTTTGCTGTTTTGTCCTGTTCAGTTAGCAGGGGTGCCCCTGGGCCTCGTGCGGGTTGATTTCACGAGTCTGACCCGCACGAGGCCCATAGGGCACCCCTGCTAACTGAACGGCGATTTGTTACCATCAATTCAGTCCATGTGAACCATGCCCTAAGTACTTAATTCGGCCAACCACCCACATTGGTCCCTTTATTCTCAAGCGCATCTTCAAGCCGCTCTTGTAATGTTCCCTCAATGTCACGAATTTCTATGATTTCAACAGTGTCTGCCAAATCCAGATAGAGTTCTAGCCCGCCAGCAAATATCAAAAATTCGGCAACTTGCTCTGCTACCGTCAACGTGTCCCCCAATGTACTTGTTGGGGATTGCCCTTCTGACTGATCTGGTGACACGATAACATCCCACTCGCTGATATCGAGGATAACTTGCGCAACTTGGTCGGATGACAGATTTTCCCATTCTTCGGCAAAGGGACCAATCGACAACATCAACTGGGCAATCCCATCATCAAATCCATCGCTGGATTCTTCGCTGAATTCGTTGCCCGGCACTAAATGCAGATTGACAGTGGCATCATAGCCATCCGCTTGGATAATCCAACGAACAGCAGGTTGGTCATTAATGCCGCCATAGACAGGGAGGATTGAGGACAAGAGGTCTTCAAGATTGGCAATCGTCTCAATCGGAGACGCCGCACCCTCACCTTCAGTCATGTCATCCTCGCCCTCAGCCTGTGCCGCCTCGTCCTCTGTCTCTGTACGACCCTCCGTCTCTCCAGCTTCAGTCTGTTCGGCTACAGCATCATTGTCGTCAGCCTCGTCACCTGCGACCTCACCATCTGTAGAGTCCTCGTCTGCTGTATCACTTTCTGCATCCTCATCGGCATCATCCTCATCCGTAACGTCAGTGTCAGTATCACCATCTGCAGTATCAGTGCCCTCCTCATCAGCGGCATCCTCGTCAGCGGCATCCTGGTCAGCGGCATCCTCATCAATTGGCTCATCGGCTGATGATGTTTCATCGGCTGAGGCATTGCTCTCAGGTGATGAAGGGATTGTCCCATTGTCTTGCTCATTAGGTGCGCTAGGAATTGTGGCATTTGCATCATCTGGAGTCTCAGAGACAGGTGCGGCAGGAATCGTGGCATTTGCACCATCCGATGATGCCTCTGTGGTATCTGCCGATTCCTCAACTGCATCATCTACATCATCTGCAGCGTCAACTACCGTCTCATCTGCCTGTGGCGCAGTCATGCTACCCTGATCATCAGCAGGCTGTTCTGTACCAACTTCGTTGGTTGGGATACACAACTTTGCTCCCACCTGTACATAATTGGCGTCAGGAATATAGGTATAGCTGCTGTCACTGGCAATATTGACATGTGTGGCAAAGATGATTTGCGGATAGGCCGCCGCGTCTCCTAGATATTGCTTGGCAATCCCCGCCATTGTATCGCCAAATTTTACGATCACATCTTGCTCACAGGCAATGACAGGGTGTGTCGTTGCTTGTGTAGCCGTTTTTGCGGTCATGGGGTTGCCCAGTAACAACATAAGTACGAAGACTAGGACATAGCCCAAGTTTCTCATTGTGTGTGCGTTTTGCATCATGATTGGTTGCCTTTCTTAAGCTGATTTATAGATAATAGCTGCTGATTGGTCGCCACATTTTCCAAAAATGAGTGTCGCCAATCCGCATGTTGAATCCGGTCTGCATAAGATTGTAACAGAGTATACCCCGCATCAAAAATAGCCGATGCACGTGTGTCTTGCCATGCGTTCAAGACTTGATAACAGATCAGATAGACCGCGATGGGGTTGATCATTAAGTATAGTTTGTCTCGATTCTGCTCCAAGTAGAATAACACATCCTCCAAATGCGCGTCGATTGTGTCGTGTTCGCCCACTTGGTGCAACGCATGAACTAAACCTGCCTTAATCTCAATTCGCTGATAGTCTAATTCTGCCGGATAGAGTGCCAGCGCGCTCTGATAGAGGGTGATGCTCTGTTGGAACTCACCTAGCTGAGACATCGCCTGTGCCATAAAGCGATGTACATAGCCTTGCAGATAGGCCATCTCTAGCGCTTCACTACGTTGCTCGGCCTCTTGTAGCAATAGAAGTGCCTTCTCATGATCATCCAGATTGCTCGCAATCACAGCAAGGTTAACCAGACAGTTAACCTGCTTGTCACGCGCGCTCATGACACGACAAAGGGCAAGCGCCTGTTCCAGTTGCGCATAGGCGTCGTCATACAACCCCACACGCATATAGATGACACCCAAATGATAGTGTAGAATTGCCATCATTGAACGATTACCAATATGCTGAAAAAAATCCAATGCAGATTGCCCCTGTTGTGCCGCCTCTTCATACGCACCCATGTTGATGGCTGTACGGCAGAGATCAAAGGTCAAAGATTGTTGTTGCAGCTCGTTTTGAATCGTCTGGCTAAATTGAATCGCCTGTTCAAAGTGCCGCTTTGCAACTGCCAGTTGACCCATCCACGCATGAACCTTGCCCAACACCTTGACACACTCAATTTCTTTGCGACGATTTTGGATCCGCAGATAGTGTGTGTGCGCCGCCCGCAAATCAGTAATTGCCGCATCATAGTCATTGACCATAAACTGTATATAGCCGCGTAGGTAGAGACTATCTGCCATGAGCAATGTGCTGTTGAGCTGTTGTGCATGGTCAAGGGCTTGTTCGGCCTTGGTCTGTGCTTGCTGAAACGCACCTTGGTTGAGCAACCCCGTCCCCCAAACGGTATAGATAGCCGAGTAAAGCCTGTCCTGATTTGAATACACATAGCCGATGGCTGTTTCTGCCGTTTGAATGGCTTCCGTAAATTGGCCTAGTTGATTGTAAAAGAATCCCTGTGTAACCAATAAGTCGCTGTAAAATTCAACCAACGGTGAAACCGTCTCAACCATACTGAATGTTGTTCCTGACGCTGCATCGGGTACAACAGTCGGCATGGTGTCGGCAAGAGGTGCTTGGCACATCTCGACCGCTTGCGTCAAGATATCTAGCCCCGCCTGATGAAAGCCCTTGATCTCATAAAAACGGGCGATGGCGGTGAGACTCTGTGACAAAAGCGGCAGTGCCTTGTGCTCAAACAATCCCTCTCCCAAACCGAGTGCAGTTATCCCATGATGAATCTGTCCCTCTCCCAAACTGGGCGAGGCTAGGAGGGGGGATAAGCCATGTGTCCATGCCTGTCGAATATTTTCAAGATCGGGCACAATCATTGCTGTCGCTATATGGGGCTTGTCACCATCCAACACGTCCGTCTGCGTACACACCCACTGCAAATAGTACGCCATGTGTTTCGACTGCACATCCGTCGTGGCATTCAACGCGGCTAACTTTTCCGCACCAAACTGGCGGAGTAATTCATGCAGCTCATAGCGGTCCTTGCCCACCAATTTAACCAATGATTGCGCATGAAGCCGTCGTAGTTGGGGAATAGATGCGCCCGCAACTTCTCTGGCTGCACGGCGATTAAACCCGCCACGAAAAACGGTCAGCTTTTGAAAAATTTGCTGTGAGGCATCATCAAGCAACCCCCATGTATATTCAAAGATTGCACGAACGCTACGCTGGCGGTCGGGCAGGTCGGCCCATTCTGTCTCCAGCACATCCAAACTTTCCTGACATTCTGCCACCAGTTCTTGCGGTGTCAAAAAACCCATATGGATTGCACCTAGCATAATCGCCAGCGGAATGCCCTCGACCATCGTACAAAATTGGCAGATAGCGTCGGCATTGTCATTGGTGATCTCAAATGTACGGTTGTGCTGAAGCGCCACTTGCTCAAAAAGACAGACGGCATCAAATGTTCGTAGCTCAGAGATCGCGGAGTTGGTTTGAACCGCTGGCGGTGTCATGCCGATCAGTGGGTAACGATACTCCTGTTGCAGACGTAGCGGTTGACGCGATGTAATGAGGAATTTGACATGGGGGGCTGCTTGTAGAATCTGAGAAAGAATTTGACAGCCTACGTTTATCTGCGACCTCGCCCTATTCGGGATGTAGTTGTGTTGGTTGGTAGGGTTACGATGCTCATGGGGTTCTAACAGATGCTCAAAGTTATCAAGCACAATCAACATTTCTTTGGCAGCAAGATAGTGACACAGTTGATCCAGTAAGTCCCCTTGGTCAGGAAGAATCAAGTCAAGTGCCTGCACCAATGCTTCCGGCAAGCGTTCAGCGGATGGTATACCGTTCAACGATAGATAGGTAACACCCTGCAGG